>DASUHU010000383.1:0-2919 GCA_036273395.1 Candidatus Limnocylindrales bacterium | reverse complement strand
CCTGTCGCTCGATGGCCTGAAGCTCCTCAAGGCCTACCAGCGAATGGACGTCGAGGCGATCGCCGGACTCCGGGTCCGACCTGCCGTCGAGCGCGAGGTCGAGCGCGCGATGCGCGAGTTCCTGGCGTTCTCCCTCGACCGCGCGCCGCGGTCGCTGGCCTTCCTCGACGAGATCCGCGTCGCGGCCGAGCCCGTCGCGGTCGAGCCCGTGGCGGCCGAGCCGATCGCGACCCCCGCGCCGGCTTGAGGCCACGCATGACCGGGCCTGTCTTCGACTCGAACGATCCTGCCGGTCGCCACGCCCTCGAGCGGCTCGAGAACGCCCGGTCCATCTGGCTCACCACCGTCACGCCGAGCGGCCAGCCCCAGACCATGCCCGTGTGGTTCACCTGGGACGGCGCCGAGCTCGTCGTCTACGGCGACCATCGCGCCAAGCGCAACCGGAATCTCGCGGAAAACCCGCGGGTCTCCGTCCTGCTCGGCGACGCGGACATCGGCGACGACTTCGTCACGATCGAGGGCACGGCCCGGTTCGACCCCGACTACCCGCCGGTCGGCGACAACCCGGCCTACCTCGCGAAGTACGGCGAGACGATCGACCGCCACTACGGCGGCCCGGCCCAGTTCGGCCAGACCTACTCGATGCCCATCCGAATCACGCCCGGGCGAGGCCGCTCGATCGGCGGCTGACCCGATCCGAGCTGTTGCGTGTGGCTCATCCAGCCGTTGCCTGTGGCTCGTCGCAAGCCTTCCGCACGAGCGACCGGGGCCTCTGCAACCCGGCTCGTCCGACGCTCTCGAGCATGAGCAAGCGCAGGCCGTCCATCGTCGGCGGCGCGATTCGCGGCGCCATCGCCGGCGCGATCGGGACGTGGGTGATGGACCAGGTCACGACGGGCCTCTACCAGGCCCAGTCCGAGTCCGACACGCAGCGCGAGGAGGCCGCCCGCCCGAACGGCCAGAGCTCGGTCGCGAACATGCTCGATCGAGTCGAGGAGACCACCGGTCTCCGCCTGTCCGGTGGGGCTCGCCCGACCGTCGAGCAGCTCGTCCACTACGGCCTCGGGACCGTGCCCGGCGCGATCTACGGCGCGCTCCGGTCGCGCGTGCCGCTCCTCGGAGCGGGCCGCGGCGTGTTCTACGGGCTCGCGCTCTTCGGGGCGAACGACGAGGCCCTCAACACCGAGCTCGGCTTTGCCGGGCCCTATGACGCCTACCCGTGGTCAAGCCACTGGCGCGGACTCGTCGGCCACGCGATCCTCGGGTTGACCACCGATACGACGCTCGATCTGCTCGGCGGCTGAAGCCCCCCGCGAAGCCTCGGGCGGTGAACCCGCCCTTGCTACGATTCGCGGGCCGTGACCGATGTCGATATCGTGCCCGCCGTCGCCCAGCTCGAGACGATCGTCTCGCTCTCGAAGCGGCGCGGGTTCATCTTCCCGAGCAGCGAGATCTACGGCGGGATCAACGCGGTCTGGGACTACGGGCCGCTCGGGGTCGAGCTGAAGAACAACGTCAAGCGAGCCTGGTGGCGGGCGATGGTCCAGGAGCGCGACGACATCGTGGGGCTCGATGCCGGGATCCTCATGCACCCCCAGGTCTGGGTGACGTCCGGCCACGTCGGCTCGTTCAGCGACCCGATGGTCGAATGCCAGACGGACCACCGGCGGTTCCGGCTCGACGAGCTGCCGGGAGCGGAGACTCTCAGCCCCGCGGAGCTCGCCGACCCTGGCATCGTCCAGCGCCTCGGCCTGACGTGCCCGGTCGACGGCGGACCGCTGAGCCCGCCGCGCAAGTTCAACCTCATGTTCCAGACCCACATGGGCCCGGTCGAGGACGACGCCTCGGTGATCTACCTCCGGCCCGAGACGGCCCAGGGCAGCTACGTGAACTTCCGGAACGTCCAGCAGTCCACCCGGAAGAAGCTGCCGTTCGGGATCGCCCAGATCGGCAAGAGCTTCCGGAACGAGATCAGTCCCGGGAACTTCGTCTTCCGGATGCGCGAGTTCGAGCAGATGGAGATGCAGTACTTCGTCCATCCGGGCGACGAGGCGGCCGCGCAGTTCGAAGCCTGGCTGCCGCGGCGGCGAGCGTGGTACGAGCAGTACGGCGTCGCGCCCGAGCGGCTGCGGACGCGCGAGCACCGGCCCGACGAGCTGGCCCACTACGCCCGCAAGGCCGTCGACGTCGAGTACCGCTTTCCGTTCGGTTGGAAGGAGCTCGAGGGTGTCCACAACCGGGGCGACTTCGACCTGTCGAGCCACCAGAAGGGATCGGGCGAGAACCTCGAGTACTTCGACCCGGCGACGAGCGAGTCCTTCGTGCCCTGGATCGTCGAGACGGCGGCGGGCGCGGATCGGGCCGCGTTCACGTTCCTCATCGACGCCTACCGCGAGGAGGAGGTCCGAGGCGAGACCCGCGTCTCCCTCGCGCTCCACCCGGACCTCGCGCCGTACAAGGTCGCGGTCCTGCCCCTGCTCAAGAAGCGGCCCGAGATCGTCGAGCTCTGCCACCGCCTGCTGGCCGACCTGAAGCGCGACCTGATGGCCGTGTACGACGACACGGCCTCGATCGGCAAGCTCTACCGGCGCCAGGACGAGATCGGCACCCCCTGGTGCGTGACCGTCGACGTTACCTCGCTGGAGGACGGCGCGGTCACCGTCCGCGACCGCGACTCGATGGAGCAGTCCCGGATTCCGCTCGAGGGCGTGAGGCGGGCGATCCTCGATCGCATGGAAGCCGCGCGCGTCTGACGCGCCTCGCGCGCGCCGGATACGCGGTGGTCCTGCCTGCGCTCCACTGAGTGCGCGGGAGCTGTCACGGAGCAGCCCGACGCGGAGCAACCCGGCGTCGAGCGATCCGACGCGGAGCAACGCGCCGCGGAGCAGCCCGACGTCGAGCGGTCCGGCGCGGAGCAAC
>DASUHU010000382.1:0-15710 GCA_036273395.1 Candidatus Limnocylindrales bacterium | reverse complement strand
TTCAGCACGAAGATGCTCATCGGCGTGACGTTCGCGACGAGGAAGATCGCGGCGAGGGCGGCCACCGCGGCGGCGCCGCCGATCGCCAGCGGGAGCGCGGCCGCCACCACCGATCCGAACACGATGACGAGTGCGATCGCGGCGAGCGGAAGCGAGATCAGCTCGCTCCGCCGGAGGTCCGATTCGGACACGGTCTGGACGTCGCCGTAGAACACCGGGCCACCGGACAGCCCGACCTCCAGACCGGGCACGTCGCTTCGCAACGCGGCCCGCAGCCCGGGCAGGGCCTTCGGCGAGTCGTCGGCCGAGAGGCTCAGGAAGACGACGTCGTACGCGGTGTGACCGTCGGCCGAGACCTGGCGTGTCTGGAGGACGTGGGACAGCATGCCCGTGACGTAGGGCGCGCTCGGGATCGCGGCGACGGCCTCGGCGGCCGAGGCCTCGAACGCCGGGCTGCCCGCGGTCTCGGTGTCGGAGTGGAAGACGACCACGACGGCGGTCTGGGGGACCCCGATCTCCTGGGCCAGCTCGGTCCTGGCCCGGGCGGACTCGAGGTCGTCGCGGATGAAGCCGCCCGAACGGAGCGGCTGGCCGGCCTGGATCGCGAGCGGCGCGGCCGCCAGCAGGAGCAGGGCCCAGCCCGCGACGACGAGCCGGCGATGGCGCGCCGACCATCGGCCGAGGCGTTCGAAGGGACTGGACATCCGGCCCGAATCGTACGGCTGGCGGCGGGTGGGCCCGGGGACGGGGCGATGCCCTCGAGCGTGCGCTAGGATGACCCGGCCGTGACGATCTTCACCCTGTGGTTCCAGAACCTCAACATCTTCGACCTCAGCACGTACGGCAACCTCGTCATCCTCATCGCGGCGCTGTTCCTGGCCTTCGTCTTCGTCTTCGTCCTCGCGAAGTCGGCGTTCACCGCCGAGGGCCACTCCCGCTGGACGCGCCGGATCACGGGACCCAACGGCAAGTGGTTCTTCGGGCTGCTGTTCCTGCTGTGGGCGGTCGTGTTCGGGGTCGGCCTCCAGCTCGTCCCGCATGAGGGCGCCAGCTCGCCGTACGGCGGCCTTGGCCTCATCGCCCTGTTCACGGGCTTCTTCATCTCGATGGGCTTCCTCTGGGCGGTGATCGGGGAGTAGTCCCCGGTCCAGGCGCCCGACGACCGCGTCGATGACGGCGCCCCGCCTCGACCGCGCGGTCGAGATCGATCGGGACCGCCTCGCGGCGCTCGAGGCCCGCGAGCTCCGGCGCTTCGCCGACGCACATCCCCGCTCCCGGGCGCTCCACGAGGCCGCGAGGGCGAGCCTCGTCAGCGGCGTGCCGATGCCCTGGATGGTCAAGTGGGCCGGCCGGTTCCCGATCGTCGTGGAGTCCGCCGAGGGCGCTCACCTTCGATGCGTCGACGGGCACGAGTACGTCGACTTCAGCCTCGGCGACACCGGCGCGATGAGCGGGCACGGCGCTCCGGCGACCCTCGACGCGATCCGAGCCCAGCTCGCGCGCGGGCTGACCCACATGCTCCCGACCGAGGACGCCGCGATCGTCGGCGCCGAGCTGGCCCGGCGCTTCGGGCTGCCGGCCTGGCAGTTCACCCTCAGCGCCACGGATGCCAACCGATTCGCGCTCCGCCTCGCCCGGGCCCTCACCCGCCGGCCGAAGATCCTCGTCTTCGACTGGTGCTACCACGGCACGGTCGACGAGACGTTCGCGGTCCTCGCCGATGGCCCTGCGGGTGCGGGCCCGCGCGTCGTGCCGCGTCCCGGGTCGGTTGGGCCGCAGGTCGACGTCGCGGAGACGACGAAGGTCGTCGAGTTCAACGACCTCGGCGCGCTCGAGGCGGCGCTCGCTCCGGAGGATGTCGCGGTCGTCCTCGCCGAGCCGGCGATGACCAACATCGGAATCGTCCTGCCCGATCCGGGGTTCCACGACGCGCTTCGCGAGATCACCCGGCGGACCGGGACGCTCCTCCTGCTCGACGAGACCCATACGCTCTGCGCAGGACCGGGCGGGTGCACGGGAGCATTCGGGCTGCAGCCGGACATCGTCGTCGTCGGCAAGACGATCGGGGGCGGCGTGCCGATCGGAGCGTACGGCCTGTCGCGCGAGCTGGCGGACGAGATCGATCGCCTGATCGACGTCCAGGACAGCGACGTCGGCGGGATCGGCGGCACGCTGGCCGGTAACGCCCTGTCGCTCGCCGCCGCACGGGCGACCCTCGGCTCCGTGCTCACCGGCGAGGCATTCGCCCGGATGATCGAGCTCGCCGAGGGCTGGACCGCCGGTGTCGAGTCGGTGCTCGACGCCCGCCGCGTCCCATGGCACGTCACCCGGCTCGGCTGCCGGGCCGAGTACCACTTCCGGCCAACCGCGCCGCGCACCGGCGCCGAGGCCGCCGCGGCCACAGACGTCCCCCTCGAGCGCTACCTCCACCTCGCGGCGCTGAACCGCGGGGTCCTCATGACGCCGTTCCACAACATGGCGCTCATGTCGCCGGCCACCACCGCGGCGGACGTCGACCGCCACACGGCGATGTTCGACGAGGTCGTCACGGAGCTGGTCGCCGCCTGAACGGCCGCCGGCTGACCGGCTGCCCGCGTCAGCCTTCGAGCGGCTGGTTCCAGCGCTCGATCACCGGCGAGGCGTGCTCCCAGCCGAGGATGGAGATCGTCGCCGGGTCCAGCGCCAGCAGTGATCCGTCGGGCGCTGCCAGGCCGAGCCAACGAGCGGCCACGATCCGGAGCACGTGGCCGTGGGCGAAACACAGGACGTCGCCGCCCGCCGCCCGGGCCCGAGCCACGATCCGATCGGCCCGGGCCGCGACCTCGTCGATCGTCTCGCCGCCGCGAGGGCCGGCCGTCCAGATCGTCCAGCCCGGCCGGTCGACCTGGATCTCGGCGGTGGTCCGGCCTTCGTCCTCGCCGTAATCCCACTCTCGCAGGTCGTCCGTCAGCTCCACCCGATCGCCGAAGCCGGCAAGCCGGCACGTGTCGAGCGCCCGCGAGAGCGGGCTGGACAGGACCGCGGCGAACGGGTGCCGGTTGAGCACCTCGCCGAGAGCCGCGGCCTGCTGCCTGCCGGCGTCCGTCAGCGGGACGTCGGTGTGGCTCGTGTGCTGGCCGGAATCGGCCCACTCGGTCTCACCGTGGCGGACCACCCACAGCCTCGGCCGAGGCGCGTCGGTCACGGACGGGTCGCCACGTCGCCCGCCGGCTCCACCTTCCGAGCGACCCAGACCTCCTCGGACGGCCACTGCCGCGACCAGTCCGCGGTGACATAGGTGAACCGAGTCGAGTCCACCGCATCGGGCGGCGCCTGGAGCTCGGCCAGCCGCTCCACCTCGAACCCGCTGTCGCGGAGCAGCTCGATCCACGTCCCGTGCGGCAGGTGGAACTCGACCGAGGTGTCCCCGGGCCAGGTAGTTCGGTGCATCCCGAACAGCGGTCGCCGGAGGATGTTCTTGGCCGGATCGTCGGCCTCGTACTCCTCGACGCAGAGCTGGGCGATCAGGCCGTTCGTGAGGAACACCAGGCGCCCGCCCGGACGAAGCAGTCGAGCGGCCTCGGGCACCCAGGCGTAGGGGTCGGCCCACAGGGCCACGCCGTATTCGCTCAGCGCGAGGTCGAAGCTCGCGTCCGGGTACGGCACGTGCTCGGCGTTGCCGAGCATGAGCGGGAACTCGAGCCCGAACTCGCGCTGGAGCTCGCGCGCGGTCGCCAGCTGATTCGGGGAGTTGTCGATGCCCACCGGCTTCGCGCCGCGCCGGGCCAGCCAGGCCGAGAAGTAGCCCGTCCCGCAGCCGAGATCGATGACGTCGAGGCCGGCGAGGTCATCCGGCAGGAGGTGCAGATCGGCCTCGCGGTTGTGCCAGATCCCCCAGGTGATCTCGTCGCGCGCCCACGCGCGCCGTCCTCCAGGCGCGTAGTCGGTCGCCAGCCGATCCCAGTACTCGCGGTTCGCCGCGGCGTGCTGGGGCAGGTCATCGGGGTCGCTAGAGGCAGCTTGGCCCGTCATCGGGCGAACGATAGGGGATGGAACACTCGGGCTATTCCCCGAAACATGCAGAGTGCATAGACTTTATGCGTTCGGAATCGTCCGAACCACATCGTCGACGGAGGTCCGCGTGCAGCCAGGCGAGCATCAGGCAGGTCAGTCGCACGGGAGCGTTGCCCTCGCCGAGCAGCCGTTCGTCAACCTCCGCGATCCCGCGAAGGCGCTCGGGCCGGATGGCAAGCCCGCCCAGAGCCGCCGGGCGCCGATCTGGCACGACGTGCCCGACGAGCAGTGGAACGACTGGCGCTGGCAGCTGAGCCACCGGATCAACTCCCTCGAGGAGGTCGGCGCGGTCCTCAACCTCACCGACGAGGAGAAGGCCGGCCTTTCCGCGCCGGACAAGTTCCGCGTCGACATCACGCCGTACTTCGCGAGCCTGATGGACCCCGACGATCCGAACGATCCGATTCGTCGCCAGGTCATCCCGCTCGGTCGCGAGCAGCAGGCCTTCACCGCGATGATGGAGGACAGCCTGGCCGAGGACCGCCACTCGCCGGTCCCCGGGCTCGTCCATCGCTACCCGGATCGGGTGCTCATGCTCGTCACGACCCAGTGCGCGAGCTATTGCCGCTACTGCACCCGGTCGCGGATCGTCGGCGACCCGACCCAGAACTTCAACTCCCGCGAGCACGAGGCGCAGCTGGAGTACCTCCGCCGAACTCCCCAGGTTCGGGACGTCCTCATCTCCGGCGGCGATGGCCTGACGCTCGCCCCGAAGCTCTTCGAGAAGATCCTCCGGGGCATCCGCGAGATCCCCCACATCGAGATCATCCGGATCGGCTCGCGCGTGCCGGTCTTCCTGCCCCAGCGGATCGACGACGAGCTCTGCTCGATGCTCGAGCAGTACCACCCGCTGTGGATCAACCTCCACTTCAACCATCCCAACGAGATCACGCCCGAGGTCTCGCGCGCGGTCGACAAGCTCACGAAGGCCGGTCTCCCGGTCGGGAACCAGAGCGTCCTCCTTGCCGGCGTGAACGACTGCGTCCACATCCAGCGGGCCCTGGTCCACAAGCTCGTCGAGAACCGGATCCGGCCGTACTACCTCTACCAGTGCGACCTCGTCGAGGGCTCGGGCCACTTCCGCACGCCGGTCGGCAAGGGCCTCGAGATCATGGAAGGGCTTCGGGGCCACACCTCGGGCTACGCCGTCCCGACATACGTCATCGATGCCCCCGGTGGCGGCGGCAAGATCCCGGTCATGCCGAACTACCTGATCTCGTACTCGGACCACAAGGTCGTGCTCCGGAACTACGAGGGCTACATCACGACCTACGAGGAGCCAGAGACGTACAACCGCCACGACGAGGCGACCTGCCGCTACTGCCAGGCGCAGCGGGCCGAGCCCGGCCAGTCGGGCGTGCTGGGGCTGCTCGAGGGTGAGCGGATGTGGATCGAGCCGAAGGGCTTCGAGGAGACCCACCAGCGCGGCAACACCGAGCGCCACCGACTCCAGGACCCATCGAAATGGGTGCCGTTCGGGGTCGGGGCGATCGAGGGCAACGCCAGGAAGCCGCTCGACGTCCTGCCGCCGGGCTCGCCGAACGGCAACCGCGATGCGCGCGAGTACGGGCCCGGCGAGGAGCCGCGCCCGCGAGACGGCGAGCCGACTGGCTCGGCGCACGGGGAGCTGCTCTAGCTCCACGCCTCCGCAATCCGAGTCCGATTTGTCAGACTCCCCGGCATGAGCGCGTCGATCCCCGACCTTCGAGAGGCTCCTGCGGGCCTGCCTGGTGACCTGCCGCGGCCACCGGTGGTCGCCGAATCCGGCGATCCGTTCTCGACGCTTCGGGTCATCGACCTCGTCGCGCGACTGCCCCGGGGACGAGCGGTGGCGCTGACGACCATCGTCGAGCGCCTCAACGCCGAGCACCTCGACTGGCTGTTCGAGGAGCGCGTGGTCGCGGATGCGATCCTGCAGCTCCAGGCGAACTGGATGGCCGACTACCGCAACTCGAGCGGCATCATCGTCGAGGGCCCCGGGGGCGCCACGATGGTGACCCTCGAGGACTCGAGCCGGGTCGACCCCTGGATCGTCCGCCAGGCCGAGCGCGAGCTTCGCGCCTGCCGCGAGGCGCTCCTCGACTTCAGCCGCCTCGACCGGCCGGGCGGCGAGTGACCACCGCAGATCGCCGATGACCCTTCGGAGCACGCGCCTCCATCCGGCGACCAGCGAGGCGGTCGCGCTCCGCGTCCCGGAGCTCGACGGCGTGGCGCCGATGGACGCGGCGGAGCGACTCGGCGGCCTGCCGGGCCTCGCCCTCCTCGAGAGCGGCCGGCCCGGACGCAATGCTCGCTGGACGTACCTGACGGCGCATCCCATCGCCGTCGTCGAAGCCGTGGCGGAGGGGTCCGATCCGTTTGCCACAGCGCGCCGGACACTCGGGAGATTGGCCTCCGAACCCCTCGCCGCGGACGGCACCGATGCTGCGGACCTGCCGCCGTTCGCCGGCGGGCTCGTCGGCTACCTGTCGTACGACCTCGGCCGGCGACTCGAGGTCTGGCCCGTGGAGGCAACGGCGGACCAGGACCTGCCGCTCCTGCGGCTCGCGCTCCACGACTGGGTCCTCGCCTGGGACCGGCGCCTCGGGCGGGCGTGGCTCGCCGGCAGGACCGTCGACGGTCGCACGGATCGCCTTCGTCTGCGCCTCGCGGCGGTGCGAGAGCGAGTGGTCGAGTCGGACCTCGTCCACGCGGCAGGTGAGGCGGGCACCGTGCCGGAGACGCTCCAGCTGCGCTCCGGCCTGGATCGCCCGGCCTACGAGGCCGGGGTGGAACGGGTGCGCGCCGAGATCGAGCGGGGCGAGATCTACCAGGCGAACTTCACCCGTCGCCTCGAGGCGCCGTTCAGGGACGACCCCTGGCCGCTGTATCGGCGACTCCGGACCGGCGATCCCGCGCTGTTCGGCGCGTACCTCGACCTCGGGCCGAGCCCCGCGACCGGGGCGCGCCGGGCGATCCTCTCGGCCTCGCCCGAGCCGTTCCTGTCGGTCTCGAGCGACGGCCGGGTTGCGAGCGACCCGATCAAGGGCACGCGCCCCCGGGGCCGCGATCGGCAGGACGATCGGTGCCTCGCGGCCGAGCTCCTCGCCTCGGCCAAGGACCGGGCCGAGAACGTGATGATCGTCGACGTCCTCCGCAACGACCTCGGTCGCGTCTGCGTGCCCGGCTCCGTGCGGGTGCCTCGGCTGTGCCGGCTCGAGCGGACCGCGAGGGTCCAGCACCTGGTCAGCACGGTGACCGGGCAGCTCGAGCGGGGTCGGGATGCGTTCGACCTGCTCGCCGCGGCGTTTCCCGGTGGCTCCATCACCGGCGCTCCGAAGCTCCGGGCGATCGAGCTCCTCGAGCACCTCGAGCCGGTCCGGCGCGGGCCCTACACGGGCGCGGCCGGCTGGATCGGGCCGGACGGCGCGATGCAGACGAGCATCCTCATCCGGACGTTCGTGGCCGACGGCGATCGGCTGAGCCTGCACGTCGGCGGGGGGATCACCTGGCGGAGCGATCCCGCCGAGGAGTGGGCCGAGACGCGGGCGAAGGCTGCTGGCCCCCTCGGAGCGATCGGGGCGATTGAGGTCGGAAGCGAGCCCGCGGACGGCGACACGCCGGGTCGGGACACGGGGCGGGAGCTCCGATGACCGCCGGGAGCGGCACCGCGTCGCCGGACGTGCCGTACGTCTGGGTCGACGCCGAGCTCCTGGACGCCGGCGCGCGCCACCTCTCCGCCTTCGACCGGGGATTCCAGCTCGGCGATGGCGTGTTCGAGACGCTCCGCGCCCGAGGCGGACGCACGACCGAGCTCGACGAGCACCTGGCCCGGCTCCACCGTTCGGCGAACGGCCTCTCGATCCACCTCGCCGATGACGCCGACGTCCGGATCCGCGCGGGGATCGCCGGGCTGCTTCGGGCGAACGGCCTCGATGGACCCGACGGCGATGCCTCGGTGAGGATCACCGTCAGCCGCGGGGCCCATCGCGGGCGAGGGCTCCTGCCGGCCGATGAATCCGCCCCACCGACGATCGTGATCCAGACGTGGCTGGTCGTGCCGCCTCCGCCCGACCACCTCGAGCGAGGGCTCCATCTGATCGCCAGCCGCGTGCGCCGCGACCCCGAGAGCCCGCTTGCCGCGCTCAAGACGACGAGTCGGGCCGACTACGTCCACGCCCGCCTCGAGGCGCGCCACGCGGGAGCGGACGATGCCCTGTTCCTCACCATCGACGGCCACCTGTCCGAGGCGACGAGCGCGAACGTCTTCCTCGTCCGTGGCTTGGAGCTCGCCACGCCGGCGCTCGCCTGCGCGATCCTCCCGGGGACGACACGCTCGTGGCTCCTCGGCTGGGCCGGCGAGGCCGGCCTTCGTCCCTCGGAGGGCTGGCTGACGACCCGCGACCTCCTCGAGGCCGACGAGGCGTTCCTGTGCTCGAGCGTCGCCGGCGTCCTGCCGGTGACCGGGTTCGAGGGCGAGCCGATCGGCGATGGAAGGCCGGGGACGTGGACGGCGCGGGCGCGCGCGGCGCGCGAGGCGTTCATCCGGACGGGCGACCCGGCTTCGTGACGGGCACGCACGCGTGACCCGCCAGGAGCTCATCGATCGGACCCGGCAGCTCATCGAGGAGGGCGACCGGCTCGTCGCCAACCCCAGTCTCGATGCGCTCCGGACCTGGCTCCAGCTCTCGGACGACCTGCTCTCGACGGCCTGGGGACCGATGGACCGCTACCACCTGTCGTGGCTCCAGGTCGGTCGGCCGGCCACGATCGTGCGTGGCCGGCCGATGACGCCCGACGAGGCCGACGCCTACGTCCGCGAGGTCGCTCCGGCGAAGGCCGCGGTCCTCCGGATGAGCCTCGAGGCGGTCGAGCGGCGGGCGATGCCGTTCGTCGGCGAGACGTCGAGCCAGGGGCGGATCGGGGGCTAGGCGCAGATCCGGGGCGAGCGCAGATCCGGCGCTACGGCCGGATCGGGCCCGCTCCGGCGCCCCACGCCGCGGCCAACGCGGCGATGACCAGCTCGACGGGCACGAGCACGCCCGTGGTTGCCCAGAGGAACGTGAAGGGATCCATGTTTCCGCCCTCGGCGAGGCCGATGAGCCACGCTCCCATCGCCCCGACGATCACGACGGCGAGCGCGATCATCACCGCGGCACGGCGGACCCAGGAGCGCGGACGCTCCGATCCGGCGAGGAACAACCCGACGAGGGCGCCGGTCACGCCGGCCACGAAGAGCTGGCCGGTGGTGAACGGGAGCACCCCGCCGATCAGGATCATGATCGCCGCGCCGATGATCGCGACGACCGCGGCCTGGAGCTCCGGCGCCGCGCGCCGCTCATCCCCGTCGGCATCCGCCACCCCGTCCTCGGGAGCGATCTCGCCGCCGGTGCTGCCCGGCCCGAAGCGTCGATAGCGATCGGAGGGCGGGCGATCGAGGGTCCGCTTCGGCGGCGGGTCGGCGGCAGCCATCGCGTCCATCGTACGGCCGACCCGCCGCCGCTAGACTTCGGGCTCGTGAGCCACCCGTCACTCGGCCTGCCGCCTGTCGACATGACGGCCGGCGATCCGATCTCTGCCGCCGCGCTGCGTCGGGACCGACGCCGGATCGGCGAGCGGGCCATCGCCTTCGCGATCGAGTCGGACCCGACCTTCTCGGCTCGCCACGACGAGCTCGACCTCGCCCAGATCCGGCTCGACGTCGACTCGTTCGTGAACCGCATCGCCGACGCCGTCGCGGCGAGCCGGCCGGCCGCGCTCGGCCACTGGGCCGAGATCGTGATCCCGCGGTTCCGCAAGCGCGGTGTCTCGGCCGACGACCTGACCCTGCTGTTCGAGGGCCTCCGCCGCGCCGCGCCGGGCGCGGTCCTGCCGGATGCGATCCCGACCGTCGACGAGTCGGTCGCCGAGGCGATCCGGATGTTCCGCTGGCACCGCCGGCTGGCCGGCGATCCGCGCCCGCGGAACCCCATCATCGAGTTCATCTACAAGGGCGCCTGATGACGGTCAAGTGGGTCCAGGCCGATCCGCTCGTCATGAACGGCGAACCGTTCTGCTACGGCACGCGGCTGACCGTTCGGAACGTGCTGGAGATGCGCCGGAGCGGCTATTCACTGACGCGCATGATCAAGGAGCACCCCGAGCTCCGCCGCATGGGCGTGGCCGCCGCATACGCCTATGCCGCCGCGAACAAGCCGCGCTACGCGGAGTTCTTCGAGGCGGATGGGTCGCTCGCGGGTCCGGGCTACACGCCCGAGGAAGCCGCCGGCCTCCCGAGCCAGTACCGGATCGCGGGCGTCGTCATCAAGGGCAGCTCCGCCAGCTGATCAGGCGACCCGCGGGAGCGGGCCCGCGGTTCCAGTGCCCGCGGATCACGGACCTCCGGGGCTCAACGGGTCTCCGCGCGGCCTTCACATCGTCTTCACATCGGGGTTTGACCCTGACGCCATCACCTCGAACGAAAGGGAGATGGCACCACCAATGGGTCGATTCATCCTCAGCGTCATCGCAGCCGTGCTCGTCGTGGGCCTCCTCGGCGCGATCGGCGCGGGCATCTACAACGCCGGTGTCGCCGCCGGCCTCGCCCAGACCGGCACGGCAGCGGGAGCCGCAGCGGCCCCGTACGTCTACGGCTGGGGCTTCCACGGCGGGTTCGGATTCGGCTTCCTCGGACTCCTGTTCCCGATCCTGTTCCTGTTCCTGATCTTCGGCCTGGTCCGAGCCGCGTTCGGCTGGGGCCACCACGGCCGAGGCGGCTGGGGCCACGGTGGCTGGTCGAACGATCCGCGCGCCCAGGCCTGGCAGTCCGAGCGTGAGCGCCACCTCGCCGAGCTCCATCGCCGGCTTCACGAGACCGACGCCGGGCCCGGCAGCTCCTCAAACCCCACCGGCGGCGGGCCGACCGAACCGACCCGCTGACCCTTCCCTCCTCCCGCGAACGGCCGGTCCATCTCGGACCGGCCGTTCGGCTCATCCCGGGCCTCTAGAGTGACCGTCGTGAAGAGCGTCCTCGTCGTCGACGACGAGCCGAAGATCGTCCAGCTGGCCCGGGACTACCTCGAGCACGCCGGCTTCGAGGTGCTGACGTCGGCCGACGGGGCGGCGGCCGTGCGATTGGCCAGGACCCGGAAGCCCGACCTGATCGTGCTCGACCTCGGCCTGCCGTCGATGGACGGCCTCGATGTCACCCGAGCCCTGCGAACCGACTCCTCGGTGCCGATCATCGTCCTGACCGCGCGGGACGACGAGCTCGACAAGGTTCTCGGCCTCGAGCTCGGGGCGGACGACTACATGACCAAGCCGTTCAGCCCGCGGGAGCTCGTGGCCCGGGTTCGGACCGTCCTTCGGCGCACCGACCGACCGGCCGAGCGCGGATCACGCCTCGTCGCCGGCGACGTGGTCGTCGATCGCGATCGGCGGACCGTCCTCGTGGCGAGTCGACCCGTGGATCTGACCGCGACCGAGTTCGCGATCGTCGCGACGCTCGCCGAGCAACCTGGTCGGGTGTTCACACGATCGCAGCTGCTCGATGCCATCCACGGCGTGGCGTTCGAGTCGTACGAGCGGGCGATCGATGCCCACGTCAAGAACCTCCGCCGCAAGCTCGAGGCCGATCCTCACGCGCCCCGCTACCTGCTCACCGTTCACGGCGTGGGCTATCGCCTCGCCGATCCCGGCGAGTGAGCCCGCGTCGATGACGGCGCCCGCCGGTCCGCCGCGGAAACCGTCCGCCAGTCTGCCGCCGAACCCGCACGCCGGTCCGCCCCGGCACCGCCCGCCGTGGTGGCCGGAAGGAGAGCCGTGGCCGCCGCCGGGCGCCGCGCAATGGGCCGGGATGCGCGCCCGGCGGCGGATGCATCGGCGCCTCGGCTGTCTCGTGATCCTGTTCGCGCTGGTCATCGTCTCGGTCGGCGTGCTCACGCTGTGGCTCCTGGCGACGCTCCTCGGCGCGGTGTCGCTCGAAGGCGACCTGGCGCATCTCGCGCGAGCCGCGGCGCTCGTCGTGCTCGCGCTCGTGGTCATCGGCCTGCTGATCGGCGTGCCGATGGGTCGGGGCATCGTCCGGCCGGTCGGCGATCTGATCGCGGGCGCTCGACGGATCGAGGCAGGGGACTACTCGGCGCGAGTCGCGATGCCGAACGGGCCGCGCGATCTCCGCGCGCTGACCGGCGCGTTCAACACGATGGCCGCGCGGCTCGAGGCCGAGGAGGCCACGCGCCGCCGGCTCCTGGCCGACCTCGGGCACGAGCTCCGGACGCCGATCGCGGTCATCGAGGGCCACCTGGAAGCGGTCGTCGATGGCGTGTACCCGCCGGACGCCGAGCACCTGACTCCGATCCTCGAGGAGACGAAGGTCCTCGAGCGACTCGTCGACGACCTGCGGACCGTGTCACTCGCCGAGGCCGGATCGCTTCCCCTCCATCGCGAGCCGGTCGATCTCGGTCACGTCGTCTCGGACGTGGTCGCCGCGCTGCGTCCTCGAGCGGAGGCCCGCAATGCGTCGATTCGCGCCGACGTGGCCTCCGGGCTGCCGGAGCTGGAGCTCGACCCGGTCCGGATCCACCAGGTCCTCGCGAACCTCGTCGACAACGCCATCCGCTACACGCCCGCGGGCGGCTCGGTCATCGTTGCCGTCCGCCCCGCCGAGGGAGCGGCGCGCCAAGCCGAAGCGACACGCCGGGATCAAGCGGCGCGCCAGGCCGAGGCGTCGCGCCAGGCCGAGGCGTCGCGCCAGGCTGAGGCGTCGCGCCAGGCCGAGGCGTCGCGCCAGGCCGAGGCGTCGCGCCAGGCCGAGGCGTCGCGCCAGGATCAAGCGGCGCGCCAGGCCGAGGCGTCGCGCCAGGTGCCGGACCGCGTGGAGATCTCGGTCACCGACGCCGGGCCGGGCCTCGCGCCCGAGCTTCGCGAGACCCTGTTCGATCGATTCGTGAAGTCGCCCGAGTCGCCTGGCTCCGGTCTCGGTCTCGCGATCGCCCGGGCGATTGTCGAGGCCCACGGCGGCACGATCCGCGCCGAAGCGGGTCAGAGCGGTGCCGGCACCTCGATCGTCGTGGAGTTGCCGCTGCAACCGCGTGAAGCGGGCGGACGCGTTCTTGCCGGATAGCCCTCGGCCTTGCCGGGTGGCCTCGGCCTTGCCGGGTGGCCGTCCCCTTGCCGGGTAGCCCTCCGCCTTGCCGGGTAGCTCTCCTTCTTGTCGGATAGCACTCCAGCGACTCCGCGACGCCACATTCGACCGGTTTTCGCGCCCGCCTCAACCCGGCGGTTGCTGGCCGGCAGGAAAATCGGCTGATCTCGCCGACGCATATTCCCTGGAGTGCCAGGTGGCGGGCATTCCCGGGGGTGCCAGGTGGCGGGTATTCCCTGGAGCGCCGGTGGCGGGTAGTGCCTGGAGTGCGAGGTGGCGGGGAGTTCGCGCGGCCAAGCGTCCCGATCGCGCAGGGAAGCAGTCAGGCACGAACGGTCAGGCGCGAGATCGTCAGACGCTCCTGTCGGGGACGTTAGGACCGGCGCGGGGCGAGTTCGGTCTGGCGCCACGGCCGATATATCCCGAGCCACGCTCACGCCGGGATGAAATTCGGCTCGCCGGCGCGTCGTTGACCCCGATCCGCTCACTAAGGTCTCCCCCGGTGGCGAATGACAGAAACCGTCCAACCCCGGAGGCGGGACGCCGTGGTAATCCCGACCTCGGCGCTGGGGTTTCGGTCCGGCCTGGTGTACCCTGCGATCGATGACCGATACCGCGGAACCCATGACCGCCGATCCCACCACCGCCACGGTGACCGCTCCGGACGTCCCCGACGGCGCGAGCCAGCCCGCGTCGCCGGCGAGTGGCGAGCCGCTCTTCGACGCCGAGCGCCGAGCCACGGAGCTCGCGATCCTCGACTCGCTTCGGTCGGTCGTCGATCCCGAGATCGGGCTGAACGTCGTCGAGCTGGCGCTGATCAAGCAGATCCTGCTCGGATCGAACGAGACCGAGATCAAGATGATCCTCACGACCCCGTTCTGCCCGTACGCCGGCTCGATGATCCAGCAGGTCAAGGAGGCGGCCGAGGAGGTCGTGGAGCACGACGTCAAGGTCACGATCCTGGCCGAGCGCTGGGACCCGCGCGATGCCGGCCTGATGTGGTGACGGGCGTCGACTCACGCTCCGCTCGCACGATCGCCTGACCGACCTCCGGACCGCAGCCCGCACGATCGACTACACATGAGCGCTCGAAGCCCCCTCGGCTCGGTCGTTGCCACGACCCGCGGCGACGACGGCACGACCGGGCTGCTGTTCGGAGGCGATCGCGTGGCCAAGGACGACCCGCGGGTCGAGGCCTATGGCACGATCGACGAGGCCGTCTCCGCCCTCGGGCTCGCCCGGGCCAGCCTCGGGGCGAAGGGCCGCTCCGGCACGGTGACCCGCGCGATGTCCGGCCTGACGGATCTCGTCCTGCGCTTGCAGCGCGAGCTCTTCGTCGTCGGCGCCGAGCTCGCCTCGAACCCCGAGCATCCCGAACGCCTGGTCGAAGGCCAGACCCGGGTCTCGGAGGCGATGGTCAGGGACCTGGAGCGGCTGCTCCTCGAGCTCGAGGCCACGATCGAGATGCCGCGTGAGTTCGTCGTCGCGGGCGAGACGCCGACGAGCGCCGCGCTCGAGCTCGCGCGGGCGGTCCTCCGGCGGGCGGAACGTCGCGTGATCGCGGCACGGCGCGCCGGATTCGAGGTCGGGGAGCACCTCCTGCCCTATCTCAACCGGCTCGCGGACCTCGTGTGGGTCCTCGCCCGCGCGGCCGAGCAGGCCGAATCGCGCCACGCCACTCCCGCCCGAACGACGCCACGCAGCGCGCCCCGAACGCCTGCCAACGCGACGGGCCAATGACCGGACCACCGATCTCAGCCGGATCTCAGCGAGGGAGGCGTACGATGCGGCTCCCAAAGGAGGAATCAACGTGAGCTTCCAGAACACCCCGGGCTCGAGCTGGGGTGGACCATCCGGTACCCCCGTCGGCCGGCAGCCCGGCTTCGGCGCCCAGCCCGCGCCGCAGGTCTCGGTCCAGACGCAGGGTGCGTTCCTGACCCACGCGTTCGTGTGGATGTTCACCGGCCTGCTCGTCACTGCCGGTGTCGCGTTCGCGGTCCAGGGCAGTGCTGCGCTCCTGAACTTCACCGAGCAGTACGGGCTGCTCCTGATCCTCGCCCTGTTCGCCCTGCCGATGGTCATCAGCCTCGGGATCACCCGGCTGAACGCGACCCTCGCGCTGGGGCTGTTCTTCGTCTACGCGGCGGCGATGGGCCTCGTGATGGGCCTCATCGTCCCGGCCTACGCGTCGGAGTCGAGCGGCGGCAACGCCTCGGTCGTCGAGGCCTTCCTGAGCTCGTCGATCATGTTCGGCGGCGCGGCGCTCTACGGGGCCACCACGAAGCGCGACCTGACGAGCATGGGCGGGTTCCTGTTCATGGGCCTGCTGGGGCTCATCGTCGCGATGGTCGTGAACTTCTTCCTCGCGAGCTCGGCGGTCGACTTCGTGATCTCGATCATCGGGGTCGTCCTGTTCACCGCGCTGACGGCGTGGGATGTCCAGCGGATCTCGGTCGGGCAGCTCGTGGCCTGGACCGGCTCGGTCGAGAAGGCGGCGGTCTTCGGGGCGCTGCGCCTCTACCTCGACTTCGTGAACCTGTTCCTGTTCATGCTC
>DASUHU010000381.1:0-2013 GCA_036273395.1 Candidatus Limnocylindrales bacterium | reverse complement strand
CGCGGCGATCGCGCTCATGACGAAGCCCCAGGCCCTGCCGCTCATGGTGCCCCTCGCAGCCTGGTTCCTGGCGACCTCCGGCTGGCGCGGCGTCCTGCGGGCAGGAGTCGTCGGCGGGGTCGTCATCGTCGTGCTGTGGCTGCCGTTCGTGCCCTCGGGCGGCGTCGCGGCCTACCTTGCCGGGCTCCAGCGCTACGCCGACGTGACGTTCAGCGTCCTGTCGCTCCGGGCCTGGAACCCGTGGTGGCTCGTCCAGCTCGGGATCGGCAGTCGCGACTTCATCGTCGATACGAACCCGATCCTCGGTCCCATCACGTTCCGGGTCATCGGCACGACGCTCGCCGTGCTCGGCCTCCTGCTCGTGGCGGTCCGGATCGTCCGACGACCGACCGCTGAGGGCCTCGCCTGGGGCATGGCGGCCGCGGCCCTCGTGAGCTTCGCGCTCCTGACGACGATGCACGAGCGCTACAGCTACCCGGCCCTCGTCCTCCTGCCGCTGGTCTGGCCGAACCGCCTCGCCGTCGGCACGTGGCTCGTGCTCGCGGTGACGATCAGCCTCAACGTCGTGGCGGCGATCCCGCCCGTCGGCGCACCCGGGAGCCTCGTGCCGCTCGATGGTCCGGTCGGCCTGCTGGGCTCGATCGTGATGACGGTGGCCACGGGTGGCGTCCTGGTGGGATTGTTCAGGGCAACCGCCACCTCGGACGGAGGATCCTGGCTGGGGCGCGAGCCTCTGCATGAGGCGGCGCCCGGGGCGGCGTGACGCAGCTCCCGAGCACGAGCGGTTGCGTGATCAAGCAATCGCGCAAACCCGATGTATGCTCCGGCCGTGCCCACCACGACCCTCGATGCGGAGCCTGACTGTGCGCGCCCGCAGGAGTCCGGAGCCGCGGGCGATCGTGCGGCGCCCGGGAAGGACCGAACGGCCCCGACGCGCCAGCTGATCGCTGAGCGGCGCGACTTCGACTCGTTCTCGCGGGAGGAGTGGGACGCGCTCGCGGCGCGGAATCCCTTCGCAACCCCGTTCTCGTCGTGGGGCTTCCACCGAGCCTGGTGGGACGCCTATGGCGAGAACGCGCATGACCAGACGCTGGTCGTGCTCGATCGGGGAGCGCCGGGCGGCACCGGGGCGAGCGGCACGGGAGTGAGTGCCGCCGCTCCCATTGCCATCGTCCCGCTCATGCATCGCCACGTCGTCGAGGCCGCGGATGCCGAGGTCCACACCTCGATCCGCCACGGCTCCGAGCCGAATCTCACGCCCGTGGCGCCCACCGCGAAGGCCGTGTATCTCGGCGCCACCTACCACGCCGACTACGCCACCGTGCTCGCGAGCCCCGAGGACCTGCCGGGTGTCGCGGAGGCGGTCGTCGAGGCGCTGTGCGATCACGCGCCGACCGACCCACGCCATCCCGAGCGCTGGGACATCGTCGACCTCCGCCGGCTCCGGGCCGCGGATCCCGCGACCGAGGCCCTGGCCGAGGCGTTCGGGCGCCACGAGATCGCCGAGGGCTGGACCCTCAACCTCGAGCCCGAGGACGTCTGTCCCGTGGCGGCGCTCCCAGGTGGCGGAAGGCCTGGGGCCGCGACGATCGACGATTACCTCGCGACGCTCGGCAAGCACGAGCGCCACGAGATCCGCCGGAAGGTCCGGCGGGCCGAGGCGGCCGGACCGATCGAGCTCGTCGAGTCGAGCGACCCACTCGATGATCTCCAGTCGTTCATCGAGCTCCACACCGCGCGCTGGGGCGACGAGGGCCTGTTTCCGGTGTCGCGTGGCGGCGACCAGAGCCGGGTCTTCGTGAGCCGGATGCTCGAGCTGCTCGGGCCCGGGACGCGAGCTCCGCTGGGTGGCGCGCACCTGTCCTTCCTGACCGTCGGCGGTGAACGGATCGCGACGTCGATCCACTTCGAGACCCCGGACGCGCTGCTCTACTACAACGCCGGTGTCTCGCCGACCGCCCGCGAACTGTCGCCGGGCGTCGTCCTCGTCGAGCGGCTGGCCCGGCTCGCGCT
>DASUHU010000380.1:0-7176 GCA_036273395.1 Candidatus Limnocylindrales bacterium | reverse complement strand
CAGCTGCCAGCCGAGGCGCGCGCCGCGGAGGGCCTGGGGCACGAACAGCGGGAGCTGCTGGCCCGCCGCCGGCGCGGCCCCGTCCAGCTCCAGCTCCAGGCGCGAGACCGGCGCCGGCGGCGGCTCCCGCTCGAGCCGGGCCAGGAGCAGCCGCTCGATCGCCTCGGGGTCGGCGGTCGGCTCCGGGAAGCGCATCTCGACCGCGAGCTCGCCGGGCGTCCCGGCTCGGGCGAAGGCGAGATCCAGGACGAGCCGGAGCCGACCGCTGGTCGCGGCCAGCCCGCGGGCGGCGAGGCTCTCCCCGAGCGCGATCGCGATGCGCCGGAGGACGAACCGGAGCGCCTCGAGCTCGCCGACCGCGGGCTCGATCGGCAGCCCGAGGAGCAGCCGTTCCGGGGTCCGCCGCGGCCGGAACGGCTCCGTCTCCTCGCCCCGGGCTCGCATCCCGATCCGGGCCCCTTCCTCGCCGAAGCGCGCGACGAGGGCCGACGCCGGGAGCTCCGCGACCTGGCCGATCCGGCGAAGCCCGAAGCGCCGGAGTCGCGCGCGGATGTCCGGGTCCGGCGTGAGGAGCGAGCCGGGCAGCGACTCGAGGAACGCAGCCTCGGCGCCGCGCGGGACGCTGATCAGCTCGCCCGGCGCCGCCGCTGCCGCGGCGACGGTGGCGGCGAAGCGGGTGCCGGCAATCCCCAGCCGCGGCAGCCCGCCGAGGAGCGGCTCGAGCGCGCCGCCGACGCCGGCGGCAAGGACCGGCTCGGGACCCCAGAGCGCCTCGAGCCCGTCGACCTGCGCCTCGAACAGCCCGAAGGCAGCGTCCCCCGGCTCGGAGGTCCCCGCGACCGCCGGGCTGAACCCACCGAGCCGCTCGAAGGCGGCCTCGGCCGCCACTCGATCAGCGGCGGGATCGGGTTCGAGGAATGTCGCCTCCGGCGCCAGCCGGTGCGCCGAGCCGAGCGGCATCCCGCGCCGGACGCCCAGCGCTCGGGCGCCGGGATCGGCGTCGAGGACCGTCCCGGCCGTCCAGGGCCGGCCACCGAGGACGATCGGTCCCGCCGGCCACGAGCCGGAGGGCTGGCGAGCTTTGGCGAGGTCGAGCAGGAGGTGCGGGCGGTAGCAATGGAGGAGTCGCATCGGTCCGTGTCCCGGGCACTGGGATGGGAGTCTTTTCGGATGGCAGGTCATCGCTGAGGAGGTCGTCGCGGGCGAGGCAGGCATCGCGCTCGCCACCGTCGGCGTAGAGGATCCGGAGGCTTGCCCGCCGCCCCGGCGGGCCGGCCCGGTTGCGGGCCACGACCACCTCCGTTCGCTGTCCGACGACATCGCGCCCGAGGTGGATCCACGATCGACGGGCCAGCTCGAGGCGGATCCCGGTGGCCTCGCCGACCGCCGAGGCCACGCTCGAGGCGAGATCCGATGGCTCCAGCACGGCCAGGCCGATCCCGGCCCGTCGGGCGAGCGCGGCCAGCCGGCCGAGGCGATCGGCGAACCCGGCAGTCCGTGCGAGGCCGCGCTGCCGAACCGGCGCAACCTGGCCGCTGCTCGTCCGCGAGGGCATCGCAGCCTGGAGCCGGCTCGGCAGGTCGATCACGAGCAGGTCCACGGTCCGGCTCGAGAGCAGCGAGCCGGCGATGGAGATCCCCTCGTCGAGGTCGGCCGGCGTCACGACGACGAGCCACTCCGGCCGGATCCCGCGGGCCACGGCCTCGACCGGGTCGAATGCCTCGGCGAGGTCCAGCCAGGCCACGATCGAGCCGGCCGCCTGGGCCTCCGCGGCGAGCCGCAGGGCCAGCGTGGTCCGACCGCTCGAGAGGTCGCCCCGGAGCGACACGCCCATCCCCCGCGGCAGGCCGCCGGGACCGAGGATCGCGTCCAACGCCGGGAAGCCGGTCGACTGGATCGTTCCAGGATCGCGGAACGAGTCGAGGCCCGGAGCCGAGGCCGGCGCGGGGTCCGGCGATGGCGCGAGGTCGGGCTCCTCCTCAACCGGGAGCGGGACGGTGGCGAGCGACCCGACGACCTCGCCGATCCGGCGCGGAGCGGCCGATCCCCAGCGCGTTCGAAGGGTCGCCAGGGCCATCGCCACGTCCGGAGAGAGTGCCGTCATGGCCGAGAGTATCGAACATTCGTTCGAATGAATCAAGACCGCGAGCCGCCCAACCCAGGCTGTCTGAAGCGACGCAGGCGGCCGCTTACGTCGGGCAAGCAGTTGCGTGACACTCAACATCGGACCCCGCAACGGCCGCCGCCGACCTCGCAGGGCCCAGTTCGCCGCCGGATGTTGCGTGACACTCAACATCGGACCCCGCAACGGTCGCCGCCGACCTCGCAGGGCCCAGTTCGCCGCAGGATGTTGCGTGATAGTCAACATCGGACCCGCGAGCGGTCGGGCCGCGGTCAGGGAGTCCGATACGGCACGAAGACTTGCCTGTGACGCAATCGTCAGCCTCCTCGGGTGGCCCGCCCGGAACGACGGCACGCCCCTTTGCAGGCCCACTCCGCGGAATGGCCGCTTCGCGACGGCTGCTAGACTTCGGCCCGCTCCGCGGCGCCCCGCGCCCGGAACCCGGTGGGGATGTAGCTCAGCTGGGAGAGCACCGCGTTCGCATCGCGGGGGTCAGGGGTTCGAGTCCCCTCATCTCCACCACCCTCGCCGGCTACTCGCCGATGTCCTCGTTCCAGAGCGTTGGGTTCGAGGCGATGAACTCGCGCATCAGCGCGACGCAGTCGGGATCATCCAGGACCACGACCTCGACGCCGCGCGACCGCAGCAGCTCCTCCGCGCCCATGTACGTTCGATGCTCGCCCACGATCACCCGGGGAATCTCGTACAGGAGGATCGCGCCGCTGCACATGTCGCAGGGCGAGAGCGTCGTGACCATCGTCGAGGACCGATAGACCGAGGCCGGCAGCCGGCCGGCCTGCTCGAGTGCGTCGATCTCACCGTGCCGGGTGGGGCTGCCGAGCTGGACCCGCCGATTGTGCCCGGCCCCGAGGATCCGGCCATCGCCGGCCACGAGCGCGGCACCGATCGGGATTCCGCCCTCGGCGCGACCAGCCCGCGCCTCGCCGATCGCCCGCCCCAGGAGCCGCCCTACCTCAGCCTCGTCGACCATCGCCTGGATCTTCCGGCCGTGCCACCGCTCGAGTCACTTCTGGCACACTAGGCGACCGCTCGCCCCGGGCGCTCGCCCGGCGCGTCGACACGCTGGGTCGGTTGGGCAGGTGGTGAGCCCAAGGGTCTGTAAAACCCTCGTCTTTCGACTGTGGCAGTTCGATTCTGCCCCGGCCCACCAGCCCCTCCCCCGCCCGTCCTGGTACCGAGTGCGTGGCCGCACCGTGCACGTTGCCAGCCCACACCGGACCTCCCGCCGACCGACGGTGCGCGCCGTCGACCGCGCCGAGCCGGGCGGTGGCCCGGGCAACCGACCATGACCGGATCGGGTCACGTACGGACTGGTACCAATGGGGCCGGGACGAATGTCCCGAGCCCGCCCTAGGGTCGCCCCCACCGACGAACGTGTCGCGGTGTCCCCTCCGGGGGGCGGACTCATGGCGACGATATCGGTCGCCGGAATACGGGCAGGGAGTGCAGACGGAATGAGGACACGCAGCCGGATCGCGGCGCTGGCGGGCGTCGCGGTCCTGACGCTCGGCATCGCGTCGATCGCGACCGCCACAGCGCCGACGTTTGGCGTCGATCTGACGATCTCGGCGCTGCCGACGACGGTGCCCTCGGGCGGTGGCAGCGTTGACTACACCGTGACTGTCAAGAACACCGGCTCCGGCAGCGGCAGCGCAGCCGCCCTCGCCACGGTCAACGTGTCGACGGACAACGTCGGCTGCACCCTCTCGGCTCCGAGTGGCACGGGCGCTCCGACCTCGCTGGCCGTGGGCGACACGTGGACCTACACGTGCACGGTCACGGGCGTCACGCCCGACACGACCGTGAACGCGACGGTCTACGCGTGCCACGCCGCCGATGCCACCTGCAACGCCGGCTCGCATGACGCGACCGACACCGATGGCGTCGCCGTCGGGCTCGGCTCGGAGACGAGCTCCTCGAGCTCCTCGAGCTCCAGCTCATCGTCCAGCTCGAGCTCCTCGTTGAGCTCCAGCTCTTCGTCGAGCTCCAGCTCTTCGTCGAGCTCCAGCTCTTCGTCGAGCTCCTCGACGACCGAGACCAGCTCCAGCTCCTCGTCGGGCACCGGCGGCGTCGGCGGCGAGACCGCCGGGGCGTCGCTGCCGAACACCGCAACGGTTGGCACGTCGAGCAGCTCCTCGAGCAGCGCGTGGCTCATCGCCGCCGCCCTCGGGATGCTCGCCGCCAGCGCCGTGATCCTCGCCCCCGCCAAGGCGCGCTCGCGCCGCTAACCCACCCCAGCTCGCACATCGAAGGGCCCGGGCAACCGGGCCCTTCGTGATTCCAGGTGATCCGTATCGAGGGCGACGTGCAGCTCGGTCGCATGGCGTCGAAGCCAGGCTCGATCCGCGAGGTGGGCCGGCCGGCGATCGGCGACGAGGGCCCAGAACCGCGGGCCGTGGCCGAAGACGCGGAGGTGGGCGAGCTCGTGGACCACGACGGTTTCGAGCGAGCCCGGCGGCGCGAGGACGAGCCGCCACGAGAACATCAGCCGGCCCTGCTTCGAGGCGCTGCCCCAGCGTGATCGGGGATCTCGAAGGGACACGGCCGTCGGGTTGACCCGCATGGCCGCGGCGTGGCGCTCGATCGCCCGGTCGATCGAAACCCTCGCCCGGGCACGGAGCCAGGCCTCGAGGATCGCGCCGGTCGTTCGACGATCGGCCGCCGCACGATGGACCACCAGCTCGTCCCCGGTCTCGCCACCGGATCGCTCCACGACGGAGCGCCTGGCTCCCGCCGCGGCCGCACGCTCGACCACTCGATGTCCCACGCCCAGGTAGAGCACGGTCCCGCCATCGCGGGCGCCACCACGGGCTCGCTGCGCGACCTGCTCCCGCTCGCGAGCGGCGAGGTGCCGGACGATCCACGGCTCGCGCTCGCGCAGGAACGCCTCGATGCGGCCCACGACCACCGCCTGCGAGGTCCAGCCCCGGCGGGTCGCGGGCGGGATCGAGACGACGAGGCCAAGCCGATGGTCGATCGTCATCCGGAGGCCCCGCGACCGGGGATGGCGGCGCACCAGGAACGAGACCATCCCGGAACGCAGGGCGATCGACTGCGGCTCCAGGTTCGAGCCCACCCCGCGTCCGACCGCCACGGCCGGATCGTACCGGCGGGAGGCGCGACGTGACCGCGTATCATGAGCAGTCCGTGGGGCTATAGCTCAGCTGGGAGAGCGTCTGAATGGCATTCAGAAGGTCAGGGGTTCGAATCCCCTTAGCTCCACCAACTCGCGCCCTCGGCCTTACCTGCGGATAGCCACCCGCCATCGAGCGGGCCGGCTATCCGGTGACCCCTTGCCGTGGCGGCAGGGGGTCTTTGTTATCCCGGGGGACAACGCGAGCGCGAGGCAGCGACAGGAGCCACGGACCGATGACCCAGACGAGCGAACGAACGGAGCCGACGAGGATCGAGCGGTACGACGCCGCCTCGATCGAGCCGCGCTGGCAGGCGCGCTGGGCCGAGCTCGGGCTCCATCGGACGGACCTGTACGACCAGTCGAAGCCCAAGTTCTACCTGCTGACGATGTACCCGTACCCCTCGGGCGACCTCCACATCGGGCACTGGTACATCAAGACCCCGACCGACGCGATCGCGCGCTACAAGCGGATGCACGGCTTCAACGTCTTCTTCCCGGTCGGGTTCGACGCCTTCGGCCTGCCTGCGGAGAACGCGGCGATCAAGAATGGCATCAACCCCCGCGAGTGGACGATGCGGAACATCGAGCACGAGCGGGGCCAGCTCCGATCGATGGGCGCGACCTTCGACTGGGAGTCGGAGGTCGTGACCTGCGATCCCGAGTTCTACCGCTGGAACCAGTGGTTCTTCCTGAAGTTCCTCGAGGCCGGCCTCGCCTACCGCGCCGTCTCGCCGGTCGACTGGTGCCCCAATGACGGCACGCTCGCCCGCGAGCAGGTGGAGGGGGCGGATCGCCACTGCTGGCGCTGCGGCGCGCGGGTCGAGAAGCGCGACCTGCCGCAGTGGTACCTGCGGGTCACGAAGTACGCCGACGAGCTCCTCGACTTCAGCGGCCTCGACTGGCCCGAGCCGATCAAGGTCCAGCAGACGAACTGGATCGGCCGGTCCGAGGGTGGTGAGATCGAGTTCCGCAGCGCGCCCGCGGCGCACCACCCGGGCGGCGAGCCGATCCGGGTCTTCACGACCCGGCCGGACACGCTGTTCGGCGCGACGTTCATGGTCCTCGCCCCGGAGCATCCACTCGTTTCCAGCCTGACGGCGCCGGACCGAAGGGCCGAGGTCGACGCGTACGTCGAGGCCGCCCGGCGCCGAACGGAGATCGAGCGGCTCTCGACTGATCGCGAGAAGACGGGCGTCGCCATCGGGGCCGAGGCGATCAACCCGGTCAACGACGAGCGGATCCCGATCTACATCGCCGACTACGTGCTCGGCGGCTACGGCACGGGCGCGATCATGGCCGTGCCGGCCCACGACGAGCGCGACTTCGGGTTCGCGACGGTCATGGGCCTGCCGATCCGACGGGTCGTCGCGAACAGCGGCCAGCCGCTCGACGCGCAGCCCGACGAGGCCTACGTCGCGCATTCCGACGACGAGGTCCTCGTCAACAGCGGGCGGTTCAGTGGCCTGCCCGCCGACGAGGGCGGTCGGGCGATCCTCGCGGGCCTGGCCGAGCGCGGGCTCGGCAGGCCCGCCGTCACCTACCGGCTGCGGGACTGGCTCGTCAGCCGCCAGCGCTACTGGGGCACGCCGATCCCGATCATCTACTGCGAGCGCTGCGGGACCGTGCCCGTCCCCGTGGAGGAGCTGCCGGTCCGGCTGCCGGACACCGTGGACTATCGCGGCGTGGGCGTGAATCCCCTGACCCACGACGAGTCGTTCGTCAACGTCCCCTGCCCGCGCTGCGATGGCCCGGCGAAGCGCGAGACGGACACGATGGACACGTTCATCGACTCGTCCTGGTACCAGTACCGCTACTTGAGCCCGCACGATGCGGCGGCGCCGGTTGACGCCGCGGCGCTGCGACGCTGGGCGCCCGTCAACCAGTACACCGGCGGCAT
>DASUHU010000379.1:0-9778 GCA_036273395.1 Candidatus Limnocylindrales bacterium | reverse complement strand
GACGACGCTCGGGGGGCACCTGCTCGCGCTGTTCATCGAGCGCCCGGTCCGGCCGTTCCGGTCGCTCGGGGCGACGATCGCCGAGGTTCACGACCAGGGCGGCCTCGCGATCCCGGCCCACCCGCTCGTGCCCTACCCGCTGTGCGCCCAGGGTTTCGTGCTCAGGCGACTGCTCGAGGGTTCGCCGGAGCGCCGGCCGGACGCGATCGAGGCCTTCAATCCCTCCGCGCTCGGGCGAGCCTCGCACGCCCGCGTCGTGCGGTTCGCCGCGGAGCAGGCCGTCCCCACCATCGGCGGGTCGGACGCGCATGCCCTGGCCGCGGTCGGGAGCGGCTGGACGACGTTCCCCGGCGGTTCCTCCTCGGAGCTGCGCCGCGCGATCGAGACCGGCGCGACCCGCCACCACGGCTCGTTCCACGCCACGACGGCCCAGCTCGCCACGTTCCGGGACCAGATCCGGAAGTACGGCCGAGATGCCCGGGCGGGTCTCGGCGGCCGCCTTCGCGGCGACGGCACGCGCCGCGATCTCGGCTATCCGCGCGGCCACGAGGCGGCGGGCTCGGCCGGCGACGTCCGGGGCCTGCTCGAGGCGGTGGGGTTCGGGCCGCGGGAGCGCGATTCCGGGCAGCGAGGGCCCGACTCGGGTCCCGCCGGCGGGGGCGGCCAAGCGTGAAGATCGGCCTCGTCACGCCGTACGTCTACCCGCTGCCCGGGGGCGTGAACCAGCACGTCCGGCACCTCTACGAGCAGCTCCGGGTCCTCGGCCACGATGTCCGGATCCTGTCCGCCTCGCACGGCCTCCAGCGGGCCTCCGAGGGCGACGTGATCCGGATCGGGAAGGGCTATTCGATGCCGGCCAATGGCTCGGTCGGGACGATCACCGTCTCGCCGCGCTATGTCAGCCAGGTCCGCGACGTCCTGGAGCGCGAGCAGTTCGACCTGCTGCACTTCCACGAGCCGTTCGTGCCGTTCCTGTCGCTCGTCGTCCTCCGCCAGTCGACGAGCGTGAACATCGCGACGTTCCACGCCTACGGCGGCTTCTCGCCGGCGTACGAGTTCGGCTCGAAGGTCATGGCCGGCTATGCCGAGCGGCTCCACGGCCGGATCGCGGTGTCGGCGGCGGCCCGGCACTTCATCGATCGGTTCTTCCCGGGCGACTACAAGGTCATCCCGAACGGCGTCGACACGGGTCGATTTGCCCGGGCCGTGCCGATCGCCCGCTGGCAGGACGGCACGAAGAACATCCTGTTCGTCGGCCGGTTCGAGTCGCGCAAGGGCCTGCTGGACCTGCTCAAGGCCTACCGGATCCTGCGGAAGGCCGGGGCGCCCTGCCGCCTGCTCGTCGTCGGCGGCGGGCCGCAGGAGCGCGAGGCTCGCCGCTACGTCATGGCCCGCCGCCTGGGCGGGGTGGAGTTCCTGGGCCGCGTGTCCGACCCGGAGCGCGATTCGCTGTTCAAGACCGCGGACGTGTACTGCTCGCCCGCGACCGGCCGGGAATCGTTCGGGATCGTCCTGCTCGAGGCGATGGCCGCGGGCACGGCGATCGTCTGCAGCGACATCCACGGCTACAAGGGCGTGGTCCGGCGGGGTCGCGAGGCGCTCCTGGTGCCGCCCCGGGAACCGAAGGCCCTGGCCGAGGCGCTCGGCCGCGTCATCGCCGACGATCGCCTGCGCGAGGCCATGGGCGCGTCGGGCATCGAGCGGGCCCAGGAGTTCAGCTGGGAGCGGGTGACGGCCAAGGTCGAGGACTACTACGGCTTCGTCATCCGCCGCCTCGCGGCACAGGGCCAGCTGCCGTCAGGATATCGTCCCGTTATCCACCAAGAGCGTGAGGTGCTCCAATTCCCAAGGTCGCCGCTCCGAGAATCGGCCCATCGTCGCGATGTATAGGACCTTTCTTATTACTGCCTCTACGGCAGACGGCCCGGGCGACGAGTGGCTAACTGCTCGGAGAGTAGACAAACGTCGTGATCCACGCCCCGGATTGAGCATCAACAACCACCGTCGAAAATCCAGCCCGCGGCGAGAGGCAAACCGCAGGGTGTGAGGCTAAAGGCGGCGGGGGACAAATAGCGATTGGAGCTTCGAAGCGAATTGCCCACACAGCGGTCGTGGGTGAGATATCGCTATTGGGCTGGCCCGGCGCAGCATCGGTGACGGTAGTAGAGAAGGGGCCCTCCGCCGCTCCGAGCAGAACTGCGCTCGATCCGACGTGCGATCTCGCAATAGCGATCGCGGTGTCCTGCGTGACTGTCGGTGCCCCAGACACAACCGGCGGGCTGGCGGCTGCCTGCTTGTAAACAAGTACCGCGATCGTGATTGTCAAGATCGCTGCCAGCAAGACGGTCGACTGAACCGTGGAGATCGTTCCGCGGCGGGCTGCGATCGGCTGCGGTTGTTGCAAGTCGACCCGGTCGGACATGGCTCGTTCCTCGCCTTGGATTCCGTACCGAAAGGCTAGCAGGTAACCGGGCAGGTCTTGAAGGCCAATCGCGAGTTGTATGTGTGCAGGTAGGGCGGATCATACTGTGTGGGTGTTGAAGCAATGCTCGTTGTCCACAGCTGCCACGAAGAGAAGTACAGGTCGAGCCCGTATCCGCTATTAGCGCAGGTTAGTCCTGGATCGCATCCAAAGAAGTTGTACGTCATCGAGGACGGAGAATGCCGTTCCGTGAGAGCCTGCGTCCCCCCGGAAGAGTGGGAAAGCACGCCAAAGAAGAATGGCGTTGAACTCGAGCCCTTGGTGTAGTCGTATGTGTACCCACTGAATGGAACGCCATTGCACACAAAAGTACTCGGACCAGCGTTGTCATAACGGATTGAGTAGAAGTAATCGGCGGAAGGGGGGGTCCCGAGGTCTCTCGCGTAGTAGGTCCCACATGGATCCATGTTCTCGTAGTAGATGTGAACCGCGTTCGGAGAATTCAAGAACTGATTCACAACGCCTTGAAAGGTTCCGGTTTGGACCCACTCAGTACAGTTACCCTGCGTCGTGTAGTGCCCACATGTTCCGATCCACACGGCCTGAGCTCCCGACGTGATGCCCCCAGAAACCGCTGTCTGCCGCAGGTACCCTCGAAGGCCGCTGTAGGAAGCGTTCGCAGTCCACCCCGCGTAGTCGTAGCCGAGCGCCGTGGATGCGATCGCAAGTGCGGCGATTACTGCCGCCGCGAGGGCCCGCCTCGCCATGACTCGCTCCCGTTCAGTTCTGCCTCTCAACACCGGATCCTACGCCCGGGGTCAATGGACATTTACGTACTCGTCCTCACCCTCGCTACCGGCTCCGCCGATTAGGAGCACGTGAGGCTGTTCCGCGTCGATTAGATCGATCGGGCCTCCCCGTCCGACAGCTCCGGGCCGGCCGCGCGCCGCTCCGCGAGCGCGATCCGCCACGACCAGGTGCTGTAGGCGATCGCCGCGGCGAGGCCCGCGACCACCACGAGCATCGCCAGGTCGAACGCCGAGAAGATCGGTGGCCCGCCGCCTCGCGTCGCCGTGTTCGACCAGAACTGGAATGGGTAGAGGTAACTCGGTAAGAGGCCCTGGTAGACGTTGGTCAGGCCGTTCGGCAGCGGCAGGGCCGAGATGTTCGGGTACCAGACCACGAACCACAGGCCGATCGCCGCGAGCAGCCCGAGCACGAACCGGCGCGAATCTCGCGCCGTGGCGACGAACGCCGCGACCGGCAGCAGCGCGATCTCGACGATGAGCGCGATCGGCTCGACCGGGACCGCGCTCAAGTGGATCGCCGAGGTCGTCGGGACGAAGACCGTGATCGCCGCGTAGGCGACGGCCATCACCAGCGCGATCGCCCCGGCGCGGAGCATCCGCTCCCGCAGTGCGGAGCCGGGGCCGGCCTCGTCCGGTGGCAGCGGCGACAGGAACAGCCGCAGGAGCAGGATCGCCGCGAGGCCCACGACGACCGCCACGCCGACGAGCTGCGGCGACAGGGTCAGGTCCGGGATGAGCGTCGGGCAGGCCGACGAGCCGGGGTTCATGACGTCGACCTGGGCGATTCCGCAGAGCGGCCGGTTCAGGAGCCACAGCCCGAACGGCCCGAGGACCACCGCCGCGCCGGCGATCCGGGCGAGCATCCACGTTCGCCACGACGGCCCGTGCCACAGCTCGGCCAGGAAGTAGGCGAGCATCGCGAGGAGGAACGGGATCGCCGTGTAGTAGTGGTACTGGAACGACGCCCGGTCGATCCGGGCCCACGAGATCCACTGGACCAGGAAGCCGACGAGGATCAGCCCGAGGGCCAGGCTCCGGCGCTTGTAGGCCTGCCACATCACGAACCCGACCGCCGGGATCGCGAGCCACCAGCTGATCAGGTTGCCGGCGTTGTAGATCGAGGCCGAGGTCGCACCGGCGAACGAGTCCTGGTAGAACCACACGGGCTTGAGATCCAGCGGCCAGGCCCACCACGGCGAGGACGCCGGGTGGGGCGAGGCCAGGAACTCGTGGTAGTCGTACATCTGGACGGTCAGGGCGGTCAGCGTCTGCCCGGTGTGACCCGGCGGCCAGCCCGGGAACAGCTGGTCCTGGCCGACGAAGGCCCACGGGATGTACGTGATGACGTACACGACCACCGGCAGCACGACCAGGCAAGCGAGGGTGAAGAACGCCGGCAGGCCGAAGCCCGAGCCGAGATTGAGCCAGCCGGCCGCCGGCGGCGCGGGAGCGTCCAGCAACGCCCGCGGGTCGTCCGCATCCGGCAGGCCGGCCCGGGGCCCGAATCCGTACCGGCCGGCGACGTGGAAGGCCGTGTACATGCCCGCGCCGACGAGCCACGCCAGGAAGCCGAGCGCGAGCGGCGTGGCCGATGCCGGCAGGAGCGGCAGCGAGCTCTCGAGGTGCCCGGTCAGCAGGCCCGCGACGAGGATGACCGCGCCGATGCCGATCGGTCCGTAGACCGCAAGGCGCTCCTCCTCGGGCGTCCACGCGATCGGGTGGAGGATCGTGATCATCACCGAGACCGCGGTGAGCACGACCATGACCCCGAGGAAGATGAAGTCGCCGCCGAACGCCGCTCCCGCGACCGAGATCGCGAGGTAGCCGAGGACCGCTGTCGCGACCACCATCCCGATGTTGAGGATCAGCCGGCCGAGCGCGCTCCGGCCCAGGATCAGGATCCCCAGCCCGCCGATCGCGTAGGCCGCGACCCACTTCGAGGCGAGGGCGATCCCGAGGGTCACCCCAAGGATCGGCATCGCGACCGCCCACGCGACCCACTGGCGCCGCCCGCCGCCGGGCCGGAGCCACAGCCAGGCGAACAGCGTGTAGGCCGCGACGATGCCGAGCCCGACGTACGAGTCGTTCATCCCGATCCGGCTCTGGACGAACAGCATCCCGTCGGCGAGCGTCAGGAACCCGAGGATCACCGCGATCTCGCGGCGCTTGAACAGGAGCCGTCCGAGGACGTACATGAGGGCGCCCATCAGCACCCCCGCGACCACGCCGGGAAGCCGCCACGCCCAGGCATGGTCGCCCGCGGGGATCGAGCCCATCTCGCCGCTCGACGAGAACACGAGCAGCTGCTGCCGATCGGCGCTCGGGAACTGCTGGGCATCGTCCATCGCGGCGGTCACGGCATCGAACGGCAGCGGCGCGTCCTCGTAGACCGCATCCGAGGGCGGCGAGCCATTCGGGTCGATGACGTAGACCGTCTCGCGGGAGCCGGAGCCGCGATCGACGTCGGCCGGCGACGTCCCGATCGCGTGGATCATCCGGCTCGAGGCGTCGTAGTACAGCCGGCCCGTGGCGTCGCCGGGGAGCTGGAACGGCGAGCCGGTCGTGGCCGAAACGGTCGGCGTCGTGCTGAAGCTGACGATGGCCAGCCATGGCACGCCGGCCGAGGTGCGGTACGCGACGTACATCGGGTCGCTGGCGAGCCCGGACGTCTCGGTGATGCCGCCGGCGGTCCCGTCGAGCTGGGCGGTCGTCAGCAGCTTGCCGGTGCGATTGTCGACGACGAGGAGCTGCTGGCCGGCAGCCACGACGATCTGGCCGTCGCCGTGGTCGGCGATCTGGGCCACCGGGCCGCTCGTCACGGTCCCGAGCTGTTCGGCGGTGCCGCCGTCCATCGTCACCAGCCTCGGCGCCGCGGGATCGCCGGTGACGACCATGACCGCCTGGCCGTCCGACGTCACGTGGAGGCCATCGACCGGCCCGGTGACGACGCCCCAGTCCTCGGGCTGCACGACCGGGGGATTGCCGAGGGAGCTTCCGCTGGCACGGAGGCTGTCGAGGGGCATCGTGTCGATCGTCTCGATCTGGCCGCTCGAGGTCGCGACGAACGCGCGATGGGCGTTCGTGTCGATGCCGACGTCGACGATGCCCGGAACGGCCCATGAGCCGATGAGGGCCCGCGTCGACAGGTCGTAGGCCTGGACCTCGTCGCTGCCCGCGACCCAGAGCCGATCGCCGGATCGATCGTGGCCGGGATCGTCCCAACGCGGCTCGACGACGGCGTCCTTGACGTCGGCCATCCCGATGTCGGTCGTCGCGGTCACCTGGTCGCCGCCGAAGGCCTCGAGCCCGATCGCCATCGCGTACTTCGCGATGTGGGGATGGGTCCACTCGTAGATGTCGTGGGACATCCCGTAGCGCCACAGCTGGAGGAACTCCATCGCCGTTCGCGGGTGGTAGACCTCATCGAAGTGCATGTCGTACGGCTCGGACAGCCGCCAGACCCGAACGATCGAGAGGGCGGCCACGAGCACGACCACGATCCAAAGGTCGAGCTTGTCGAAGCGTCCCCCGCCCTCGTGCTCGAGGGCCGCCGTCCGGTCCGCTCGGAACGGCCGATCGTTGAATCGCGCCCGGACCCAGGCAAGCGGGCCGGTGCCGGGCTCGCGGTCGTCCCAGGTCGGCATGAGCCCGCCCGACGCCGGCGTCACCACGGCGGTTCCCGGGACCGCCACGAGGCCAGCGGCCCCCGCGGGGAGCGAGGCCGGCACGTCGTCGATCGATCGGGTGGCGGGGAGGGTCGGCGACGCCTGGGGGACGGCTTCCTCGGGGAATGGCCAACCCATCGCGAAGCCGCCTTCCGGCCGGCGCTCGATCTCCTCCTGGAGCCGTTCGAGGCCGGCCCCGCGCAGCTGGAACAGGGCGAACAGCAGGACCGCGCTCACGGCGGCGGCCGCGACGGCGATCCCCCACCACGAGGTCAGGACGTCGCCAACGTCGAGCCAGTCGGCGATTCCGGGATTGCCCGGATAGAGGGTCGTCAGGACGGCGTACATGTTCGCGAGGACCGCGGCCGAGGCCACGAGGTAGGCCACGCGCCAGCGGAGCGACACGGCCGCGAGGATCGCGCCGATCCCGACGAGCGGGAACAGGTACCGCTCGTGGACCCGGGTCGGCAGCACGAAGAACGCGATCGCGAGCACCGCGAGCCCGACGAGCATCGTCCGTCGATCGGGTCGGAGGGCCACCCGCCAGACGACGACCGCGGCCACGAGCAGGAACAGGCCCATCCCGATGAACAGCGCGGGGACGGGGCCGAGGTAGAACGCGTCCGGGCACGACAGGGTGGATGCCGGCGCCTGGTAGATCGAGATCCCGAAGATCGAGATGTCGATCGGTCCGCTCGGGAGGATCGTCGAGTCGCAGACCCAGCCGCGGTTCGCGGCCACGCCGATGCCGTTCAGGCTGGCCAGGGCCCACGGGTTGTAGGCGTTGACCGAGACGTACGGGTAGCCCGCCGCGGTCTTGAAGATCTGGCCGATCAGATCCGGGAGCGACAGCCCGAATGGCAGCGACACGACGATCGCGGTCGCGAGGCCGGCCAGGGCCGTCGTCGCGATCCGGATGGGTCCGGTGACGGTCCGCTCCCAGCGCGTGCCGCCACGCTGGACGTCCTCGGGATCGTCGGCACCGAAGCCGCCGGTCGGCCACAGGGCTCGCCGGATCGTCACGACCGCGACGATCGGGATCAGGATCCCGAGCTGGGGCTTGATGAGCGCCGCGAGCATCGCGAGGACCGCGGCCCGCTCCGGTCGGTCGCGCCACAGCTCCCGCAGCGCGAACAGCAGGACCACGACGCCGACCGAGTCGACCTGGCCCCACAGGACGCTGTCGAGCCACGTGACCGGGGTCAGGACCACGAGCAGCGCGCCGATCCAGGCGGAGCGGCGGCTCCCGCCGAGCTCCAGGGTCATCGTCCAGGTCAGCCACGCGAGCGCGAGGTCGGCCAGGATCGGCGGCAGCTTCAGGAGGTCCGTCAGGGTGAAGGTCTGGCCGAGGATCGAGATCCCCTGCCCGATGAGCCCGCCGACGATGCCCATCGCCCACAGGACATACAGGTAGCCGGGGGTGTAGTCGTGGAAGAACGGCCGTTCGTAGAAGCCGGATGGTCCCTGGCTCGCGAGGTTCTGGGCCCAGTAGCTGAACGAGCCGATGTCGACGCTGAAGCCGGAGCCCGGCAGGAGGTATGCGATGATCAGCCGGAGGGCCAAGCCGACAACGAGGAGGGCGCCGATGCCGCCGGCGTGCGATCGCGCGGGGCGAGTCAAACCGGGATCGGCCTCCTGGGCTGACGGCGGGGTGGCAGGGAGCGTAGCACAGGGTGCCTGACGCTCCGGACGAGGCGAGCGGCCTCGCCCGACTCCGATTCCGTGTGTCGATGTGGTTCGAGCGGGTCCCGGCGCTGGCCGTCGGAATCGTCCTGATCGGGCTGGCTGCGGCCGCCTACTGGCTCCCCGGCTCGGACCGGTTCTACAACCATTTCGTGTGGCAGGCCGACGCCTTCCTGCACGGCCGGGCGATGATCGACTGGCCGGTCCAGGCGACGGCCACGAACCCGGGCAATTCGTTCTTCCAGGATGTCTACCCGGTCCTTGGCGCCGACGGCCAGCCGATCGGGGCGCTGCTGCCGTTCCCGCCGCTGCCCGGGCTCGTCCTCGTGCCGTTCGTGGCCCTGTGGGGCCTCGCCACCGACGAGCGGGCCGTCTCGGTCGCCTTCGGTGCCATCGACGTCGGGCTCGCGTGGTGGGCGCTCGGGCAGCTGCGCGTCTCCAGGAGCATCCGCCTCGCGACGACCCTCTTCTTCGCCGTCGGGACGGTCTTCTTCTACGCCGCGCAGGAGGGCACGACCTGGTTCTTCGCCCACGTGGTGGCCGTCGGCTGCGCGCTCCTGGCCGTCGGCGTCGCGCTCGGCGGCGATCCGGGAGCCGATGACGCGGTCGAGGCGGCTCCGACCGCGGGCGATCTCCTCGCACCGATCGGGCTGGCGATCCGGAGGCCTTTCGGCGTCATCGATCGCCGCCAGCTCGTGGCCGGGCTGCTGTTCGGCCTCGCCTGCACGGGCCGCCTCACCGTCGTGTTCGGGGCGCCGTTCTTCCTGTTCGTCGGGAGCGGCGGCTCGTGGGTTCGCCGGGCCATCTCGGCCGGGATCGGGACCGCCATCCCGGTGAGCCTCCTGCTCGCGTACAACCTCGCGAGCAGCGGCCAGCTCTTCCAGCCCGGCTACGACTACCAGTACCGCGCCGAGGCGAGCGGCTACCCGACCCTCAACTACCACCCCGACTGGAGCATCGAGGACATCCGGTACCTGCCCCAGAACCTCGGGATCCTGTTCCTCCAGGCGCCGGCGATCCTGCCGGATGCGCTGCCGACGACGCTCATGACCCCGGGCGATCCCGCCTGCCAGGCGCCGGACGCGCAGCGCGGGCTGTTCGACAGGGATTGCCCGATCGCGGAGCCCGAGGCGATCGGGATGAGCATCCTGCTCACCAGCCCGGCCTACCTGTTCGTGCTCTCGGCGCTGTGGCGAGCA
>DASUHU010000378.1:0-11428 GCA_036273395.1 Candidatus Limnocylindrales bacterium | reverse complement strand
ACGGCGACATCGCCGTCGGGTTCAGCGCCTCGAGCAGCTCGATCGTCCCATCGATCCGCTACGCGGGCCGGCTGGCCTCGGATCCGCTGGGCACGCTGGGCCAGGGCGAGGCGATGCTCTTTGCCGGGCTCGGCAGTCAGTCCGGGACGAGCAGCCGCTGGGGCGACTACAGCGACATGACGATCGACCCGACCGATGACTGCACCTTCTGGTACACGACCGAGTACTACCCATCGGGCGTCTCCCAGTTCAACTGGCGGACGCGGATCGGCAGCTTCACGATGCCCGGCTGCGGCAGCTCGCCGACGACCGGCTCCATCAGCGGCCACGTCACCGACACGAACGGCGGCGGCGCCATCCCGGGCGCGACCGTCACGCTCTCGGGCAGCGGCTCGGGCACCACGACGACCGACGCCTCGGGCAGCTACACCTTCAGCAACCTCAACGCGACGACCGGCTATACCGTGGCCGCTTCCAAGTCGACCTACACGACGGGAGCCGGTTCCACGGTCTCGAACGTGGCGGTCACGGCCGGCAGCACAACCACCGCGAACCTGACCCTCACCTCGACCGTCGGCTCGATCAGCGGCCAGGTCACGAGCACGAGCAACGGCGCCGCGATCTCGGGCGCGACCGTCACGCTCGGCGGCGCCGGCTCCGGCAGCACGACGACGGATGCCAGCGGGAGCTACAGCTTCGGCGGCCTGGTGCCGGGGGCCTACACCGTGACGCCGGCGAAGTCGGGCTACCAGCCGGCCTCCGGCACCTCCGCCTCGGTCTCCGCGGGCGCGAACACGGTCAGGAACCTCACGCTCACGCCAGTCCAGGTCACGAGCACGCCCTTCGACTTCCCGACCGGGGCAGCGCCCGTGACCTCGAGCGCCGGCCACAACAACGGCTACGAGACCCATCCCGCGAACTGGTTCGCCGCGTTCGACGGCAACGTCGCCACCGACACCAAGAGCGGGACGGCCGGCAGCAGCACCTGCGGCGCCTCGACCCGCGACCAGGAGACGTTCAGCGGGTATTCGTTCGGCAACCTCGGGTCCTCCGTCCTGGGCCTGACGATCCAGGTCCGGGGTCGAGCGAGCTCGACGGCGAACTCCCCCAGGTTCTGCATCCAGATCTCGACCGACAGTGGCTCGACCTGGAGCGCCGGCAAGATCACCGGCGCCCTCAAGACCTCGCTCCAGACCTACACGCTGGGGTCGACCACGGACCTGTGGGGCCTTGGCCTCACGCCGGCGAGCTTCGGGACGGGCTTCCGGGTCCGGATCACCGACCTCGGGACGTCGACGAACCGAACGTTCTACCTGGACGGCGTCTCGGCCAGCGTCACCTACCAGTAGTCGCCATGCCTGACCGGGACGCGGACCTCCCACGCACTCGCGTGGCGCGCGTGGAGGTGCTCGTCCCGGGTTCGCTCAGCTCGAGCGGCGGCGGGGTGGCGAGCAGCTGCAGCCTGGTCACCGACGGCGACCGGCTGATCGTCGTGGATCCGGGCATGGCCGCCGACGACGACGCGATCCTCGCGCCGCTGCGAGCCCTCGGCGTGGAGCCGGACGAGGTGACGGACGTCGTCATCAGCCACCATCATCCCGATCACACCGTCCGGGTCGGGCTCTTCCCGAACGCCTCGGTCCACGACCACTGGGCGACGTACCGAGGCACGGCCTGGGAGGACGCGGACGCGGACCGCCTCGAGCTGAGCCCGTCGGTTCGACTCCTGAAGGTGCCGGGCCACACGCCCGAGGACATCGCGACGGTCGTCGGCACCGCCGACGGCATCGTGGTCCTCACGCACCTGTGGTGGACTGCGGAGGGTCCGGCCGAGGACCCGCTGGCCGAGGTGCCCGAGTCGATCCCCGCGTCGCGGGCGAGAGTCCTCGCGATCGCGGACCGGATCGTGCCCGGGCACGGGCTGCCGTTCGAGCCCGGACCGTCGACCCCGCGCTGACCTCGGCGAAACCCGCGCTGACCTCGGCTGTCCGCGCCGCCGCCGAGCCTTGGGAAACCGGATCCGGATCGCCGCCGTCTCCGCCGCACGCCTCGACATCGGGTCGTGGCAGCCGCTGGAGACACCGATGCCTGCTCGCTCGATCTCGATCACCGTTCCGCTCCCGGGCAGCCGCGGCCGCTGGCTCGCGGTCGGCCTCGCCGCGGGGCTCCTGGCCGCGGGCCTCGCGAGCCCGCTGTTCGCCGCTCGACCGACGAATGCCCAGGACGGCGGCTCGACCCCCGCCGACCACACGATCTCGGTCACCGGCACGGGCGACGTGCTGCTCCAGCCCGATGTCGCCGATCTCCGCCTCGGGGTGAGCGTGACATCGGGCTCCGTCGCGGACGCTCGCAACCGGGCCGCCACGGCGATGACGGCGGTCATCGCCAGGCTGAAGGCCCTCGGCATCGCCGAGAAGGACATCCAGACCTCCATGGTCTCGCTCCAGCCGACCTACGACTACTCGGCCAACACGACCCCGCCCCGGGTCACGGGGTTCCAGTTCGCGAACTCGATCGCCGTGACCGTCCGGGACCTCGACAAGCTCGGCGACGCGATCGACCAGTCGCTCGCGGCAGGAGCGACGAGCCTCGACAGCGTCTCGTTCCGGGTCGACGACCAGACAGGCGCCGAGGCACAGGCCCGGACCGCCGCGATGGCCGATGCGAAGGCCAAGGCCCAGGCGCTCGCCTCGGCGGCGGGCGTGTCGATCACGGGCGTGGCCTCGATCAGCGAGACCGTCGCGCCGGTGCCCTACCCGGTCTACTACGGCGCCGCCGCGGGAGCCGCGCCGAGCAAGGACGTGGCCACCCCGGTCCAGCCCGGCACGAATGACGTCAGCGTCACGGTGTCGGTGGTGTTCCTGATCGGCTAACGGGGTTGATTCGCGGCACCGGGAGTCGGACACTCCGGACCGCGCGGCTGCGCGGAGGCCCTGAGGGAGGAGTCCATGACCGCAGCGATGTCCGAAGAGATCGTGCTCCCCGATGGGAGGCATGAGCTGAGCCCGGAGGTCGACGCCGCGCTCGGCGACTCGACGCTCCACAATGCCGACCTGGCGCCGGTCCCGCTCGCGAAGCGGACCTGGACGACCTACAACTACCTGGCCCTGTGGGTCGGGATGGCCCACAACGTCGCGACCTGGACGCTCGCGGCCGGACTGGTCGCCCTCGGGATGGCCTGGTACCAGGCGATCGTCACGATCATGCTGGCCAACGTCATCGTCCTCATCCCGATGCTGCTGAACAGCCATGCCGGGACGAAGTACGGCGTCCCGTTCCCGGTCTTCGCCCGGGCCTCGTTCGGCGTCTTCGGGGCCAACCTGCCGGCGCTCATCCGGGCCGGGGTCGCCTGCGGCTGGTTCGGCATCCAGACGTGGATCGGCGGCGGCGCGTTCTACACGCTGGTCGGCGCGCTCGTCGGCGACTCGTGGACCAAGGCCGCACCGATCTCGATCGGCTTCGGGCCGTTCGCCAGCCAGCCCGCAACGCTGTGGCTGAGCTTCGCGATCTTCTGGATCCTGAACATCTTCATCATCGTCCGGGGCATGGACGCGATCCGGCGGTTCGAGAACTGGGCCGCGCCGCTCGTCCTCGTCGTCGGCATCTTCCTGTGCGCCTGGATGGTCAGCCAGGCCGGTGGCCTGGGCCCGATCGTCAACGACGCGGGCACCCTCGGCTGGGGCGACAAGTTCTGGCCCGTGTTCTTCCCGTCGCTCATGGCGATGATCGCCTTCTGGTCGACCCTGTCCCTGAACATGCCGGACTTCACCCGGTTCGGGTCGAGCCAGCGGGCGCAGGCCTACGGCCAGATCCTGGGCCTGCCGACAACGATGACGCTGTTCCCGCTCCTCGCGGTCCTGACCACCTCGGCCAGCCAGGTCGTCTATGGCACGGCGATCTGGGACCCCGTCGCGCTGACGGGCAAGTTCAGCAACCCGATCGTCATCGTCATCGCGCTCTTCACGCTCGCGGTCGCGACCCTCTCGGTCAACGTCGCCGCGAACACGGTCAGCCCGTCATACGACTTCTCGAACGCCTGGCCGAAGCGGATCTCGTTCCGGACGGGCGGCCTGATCACCGGGGTCATCGGGGTCCTGATCCAGCCCTGGAACCTGTACAGCGACCCTCATTCGTACATCTTCACGTGGCTCGGGACGTACGGCGGCGCGACCGGCGCGATCGCCGGGGTCCTCATCGCCGACTACTGGTGGATCCGGCGGACGAACCTGAAGCTCGCGGACCTCTATCGCACGAATGGCGCCTACAGCTACGTGAGCGGCTGGAACTGGCGGGCCGTGGTGGCCCTGCTCGTCGGGATCGTGTTCGCGATCGGCGGTTCGTACACGGCCGCGGGCACACCGGGGCCGTTCCCCGCCGACGGCATCATCCCCGTCCTCAAGCCACTCGCCGACTACAGCTGGGTCGTCGGGCTCGTCGTGTCGTTCCTCGTGTACGGCGTGCTGACGATGATCGCTCCTCGCCGGCAGCGGTCGGCGGAGCCGGCACCCCAGGCCGCGTAGCGGACCCTCGATCGGCGAACCGACGCAACGAGGCCCCTCACCCGAGGGGCCTCGTCCACCTCGAGGTCCCGCGCCGATGCCAGCCGCGTCGGGCTCCGGTGCCGGGTGCGGCCTCACCGCAACCGGCATCGGCGCGGCGCTCGTCTCTGCACGGTGGCCGAGGCGCTGCACGGTGGCCGTGACGCAGTCGATGCGTTCGTCGCGCACGGCGGTGACGCCTGATCGGCTCAACTCCGACGATGCGCACCCTTGGTCTCGGCTCGATCTTCCTGATCATCGCGATCATCTGCTTCGTGCTCGACGCGATCGGGCTCGACGTCCGCGTGAGCCTCACCGACATCGGCCTGGCATGCTTCGCGGCGGCGTTCCTGGTCGGCGGGCTCGGGGGAGGCGGAATCCTCGGTCGGCCCTAGACCGATGCGGCCTCGGCCTGCGTCGGACCGTGCGATGATCCGGCCGTGAAGGGCGATCGGGTGGAAGCCGTGGTCGACACCGGCCAGGGCGTCCAGACGTTCGAGATCGTCGCGAGCCGGAACGGCCGGCGGATCGAGGTCACCACCGCCCGCGGAATCGTCGAGGTCACCGAGGTGACCCGCGGCGGCACGCCCGTCCGGACCGGCCGATTCATGGCCAGCCGGCTCGTCGCCCTCGTCGAGCATCCGGCCCAGGAGGCCGACGGCGCGCGAGTCGACGTCACGACGCGGCGCCGAATCGGCTCGTCCCGGACCGCCGGCCAGACGGAGATCTTCCCGGGCGGCGACTGACAGACAACCCGGCAGGGACCGCTCCTAGGATGCCCGGGTGCAGCTGATCGACGGCCAGCCCGTCTACGCGGCGACCGACCTCGTCGGGTTCCTCGCCTGCCGCCACCGGTTCGGGCTCGAGCGGGCGGCGCTCGCGGACCTCGTCCGGCGGCCCGAGCGGAACGATCCCGAAATCGAGCTGATCCGGAAGCGCGGGTTCGAGCACGAGGCTCGCTACCGGGCCGAGCTCGAGGCGGCCCGACGTCACGTGCTCGAAATCGAGCCGGACGCCTCCGAGACAGATGCCGGCGCTCGCCTGCGTGCCGCCGCCGCAGCCACCGAGGCCGCGATGCGCGACGGCGCCGACGTCATCTACCAGGCGACGTTCTTCGATGGCCGCTGGCGCGGCCACGCGGACTTCCTGCTCCGGGTCGATGAGCCGAGCGCCCTCGGGGCGTGGTCGTACGAGGTCGCGGATACCAAGCTGGCCCGGCGCGTCAAGGGCTCCGCGGTGCTGCAGATCTGCTCGTACGTGGACCTGCTCACGCCGATCCAGGGCATCGAGCCGGCGATGCTCCACGTCGTCCTCGGTGGCAGCACCCGGACCATCGAGCGCCTTCGCGTCGCGGACTACATGGCCTACTACCGGCAGGTCAAGGCGGCCTTCGAGGCCGAGGCCGGAGGCGAGGTCGCGGTGTACCCGGTCACGGCCACGTACCCCGATCCGGTGGAGCACTGCGACGTCTGCCGCTGGGCCGCCCACTGCGCCGCGCAGCGGCGGCGTGACGACGATCTCTCGCTCGTCGCTGGGATCTCGTCGCGCCAGCGGGTCGCCCTCAAGGCCCGCGGCATTGCGACACGGCACGGACTCGCCGGCCTCGAGCTGCCCCTGGCGCCGCGTCTCGAGGGCGTCAGCGGAGAGGCGCTCGCCCGAGTCCGCGACCAGGCGCGAATCCAGGTCGAGGGCGAGGCCGCCGGCGCAGCCCTGTACGAGCTGCTGGACCCGGAGCGGGACCGCGAGGGCCGCCTCGTCCCGGATCGCGGGCTCCTCGCCCTGCCCGAGCCCTCTGACCACGACCTGTTCTTCGACATCGAGGGTGACCCGTTCGCGCTCGACGATGGCGTCGAGTACCTGTTCGGCGTGCTGGAGCCGGGGCTCGCCGATCCGTCGGATCCGGTCCGACCGAGGTTCCACGCCCTCTGGAGCCGGGATGGCGACGGGCAGGTCACCCGCGCCGCGGAGCGGGAGGCGTTCGAGGCCCTCGTGGACCTGCTCATGGGACGCTGGCGAACGGATCGAAGCCTGCACGTCTACCACTACGCGGCCTACGAGCGGTCGGCCCTGACGCGGCTGGCCCAGCGCCACGCGACGCGCGAGGCCGAGGTCGACGAGCTCCTCCGGAACGGCGTGCTCGTCGACCTCTACCGCGTCGTCCGACAGGGGATCCGGGCATCGGTCGAGAGCTACTCGATCAAGAAGCTCGAACCCATGTATGGGCTGCATCGCGACATCGCGCTCCAGAGCGCGGGGTCGAGCATCGTCGCCTTCGAGACCTGGCTCGAGGGCGGCGCGACCGAGGGTGGCATCGTCGGCGCGGCGATCCTCGCCGAGATCGAGACGTACAACCGCGACGACGTGGTCTCGAACTGGAAGCTGCGGAACTGGCTCGAGGCGCGCCGCTGGGACCTCGAGGCGAAAATCGACGAGCGACCCGGCCGCCCGGATCCGGGGGTCGCCGGGGCAGAGCCGAATCCCGCCACCGAGCGCGACCAGGCTGCGGCCGAGCTCGCGGCGGCCCTCACCGGCGGTGCCCTGGACGCGCCCCGTTCCGACTCAAACGAGGACGCCGCGAGGTGGCTCCTGGCCCAGCTGCTGGGCTGGCACCGGCGCGAGGACAAGGCGTTCTTCTGGCGCTACTACGAGCTGCTCGACTGCAGCGACGAGGAGCGGGTCGAGGCGCGGGAGCCGCTCGGGGCGGTGACCTTCCTGGAGGAGCTCGGCGCGACGGGCCGGGACGGTCGGCTCCAGCGCTTCTCGTTCCCGCGCCAGGAGCACGACCTCCGGGTCGGCGGCAGCGTCGTCGATCCGGAGACGCGGCGCGCGACCGGCACGGTCGTCGCGATCGACGAGGCCGGCCAGACCGTCACGCTCCGCCGCAGCCGGAACGAGCTGGAACGCAATCCCGCGCCGACCTCCCTCGTGCCCTATGACTTCATCGGCACCGACGTCCTCCAGGACGCCCTGCTCGCGCTGGGCCGATCCGTGATCACCGGTGGCCTCGACCGCGCGGGACCCGGCCGTGCGGGCCTCCGGCTGCTGCGAGGCACGCCACCCGATGTCGGGCAGCAGCCGGGCATCCCGCTCCGCATGCCACTCGAGCCGACGCTCGACGCCGCAACCCGGCTTGCGCTGGCGCTCGACCGGGACGTCCTCGCGATCCAGGGGCCGCCCGGGAGCGGCAAGACGTACACGGCGGCTCGCGTGATCGTGGAGCTGGTGAAGGCCGGACGAACCGTCGGCGTGACCGCGAACAGCCACAAGGTCATCGGCCACCTGCTCGACGAGATCGCGATCGCCGCTGTCGGAGTCCCGGAGGTCCGGCTTGGCCAGAAACCGGGCCAGGACGGCGACGTGACCTGCGAGGCCGCGATCCCGTTCAAGGACGGGGGCGCGGCGCGTGAGGCATTGCGAACCGGCCTCGTGACGGTGCTCGGGGGCACGGCCTGGGTCTGGTCGAACGAGCAGTTCCGCGAGTCGGTCGACGTCCTCGTCGTCGACGAGGCCGGGCAGCTCTCGCTGGCGACGACCCTCGCCGCGTCACTCGGCGCGAGCTCGCTCATCCTCCTGGGCGATCCCCAGCAGCTCGACCAGCCGCTCCGCGCCGCACATCCGGCCGGCGCCGAGCGGAGCGCCCTCGGCCACCTCCTCGCAGACCGTTCGACCCTGCCGCCACACTCGGGGTTGTTCCTCGACCGGACGTGGCGGCTCCATCCCGACCTGTGTGCGTACACCTCCGAGGCGTTCTACGCGCGCGAGCTCCAGCCCGAGCCGGGCCTCGAGATCCAGGACCTCGACGGCCTCCCGCCGGCGGATGGGACGGGCGTCCGGTGGTGGCCGATCGAGCACGCGGGGAACACGACCGCCTCGGCCGAGGAGGCCGAGGCGGTCACGAGCCTGGTGGAGCGACTGCTGGACTCGGGCGCGTCCTGGACGGATGCCTTCGGGGTCGTCCGCCCGATCGACGAGGGCTCCATCCTCATCGTCGCGCCGTACAACGACCAGGTCGAGCTGATCGCGCGGCGGCTGGAGGAGCAGGGCCGATCAGCCATCCGAGTCGGGACGGTGGACCGTTTCCAGGGCCAGGAGGCGGTCATCGCGATCTATTCGATGACCACCTCTCGGCCCGAGGACGCGCCACGCGGGATGGAGTTCCTGTTCTCCCGCAATCGCCTCAATGTCGCGACCTCGCGAGCACGATGCGTGGCGATCGTGGTGGGCTCGCCGGCGCTCGTCCGCGCCATCTGCCACACGCCCCGCCAGATGCGCCTGGCGAACGCCCTCTGCCAGCTCCTCGAGGCAGCGGTCAGGCGTGCTCCCGCTGCATCTCCGTCCCGCACCAGCACGTGAACGGCTGGGGGGTGGACAGGGCCTTGGTCGGATCGCCGGTGTGGCGAATCCGGAACTCGCAGCCGCAGTTCGAACAGGTGTAGTCCTCGCCCTCCTGCGTCGGGATTGGACTGGCTTCGGTGGACGTGCGGCCCGACGCGGTGGTCGCTGGATTGGTCGTGGCTTGATCGGTCATCGGGACCTCCTTGGCGTGGCGGCGCCGGCCAACGCGAATCCAGGCGGGTCGCTCGCCCGAGACCCGACGTGGCCGGCACCAGGGGACTCGGCGGCCGGCGACCTCGGCCGCGAGATTCGGCGCGAGGCCGTCAGACGACCGTCGGCTCGCGCCGGAAGAGATTCACGATCCACAGGGCAATCGCCTCGAGGACCGTCCACCCGACGAGCGCGGCGATCGCCGCGACGTCGAGCACCGAGCCATTCGCGTGGAGCGCGTCGACGCTGAAGATGCCGACGAACGGCGCCACGAAGACTTGGCTGATGTCCAGGATCGACCTGACGATGTCGTTGCCCTGGCGGGCGTCGAGCAGCAGCAGGACGATCCGGAGCGCGATGAGCAGCTGGATGATCCCGAACACGAGCACGACGACTCGCCTCGCGATCTCGCCGCCGCTCGGACCCGTGACGGCCGTCTCGTCCACGACCTGGGTCGCCGGCGCCGTGGCCGGATAGGCGGGCTCGTCCGTCTCGCGGACGATCCGACGCTGATAGGTCATGTCCAAACCTCCACTGGCTGGGCGCACGCCACGAGGACGCGCGCTCGGTTCGAGGGTGGCCGCGCATCGCTTCCGACCGGACGGGGCGTCGGGCGGGAGACCCTTGCAGCCTTCGTGCAGGTCGGTCAGGCCTGCTCGTCGGGGGGGTCGACATCCGGCAGGACGTCCGGCCGGTCGCGACCCGCGGGGCCCGGGCCCCCGACGCCCACGCGGTCTGCGAGCTCGTCGCGCCGCTCTGCCTCCGGAGAGTCCGGGGCGTCGCCGCGTGGCCGCGGGGCCCGGTTTGTCGGCGGCATATCCGCCGGGCGGCCTCGCTCGGCCCCCGGGAGGTCCAGGTCCGTCCGGCCCTCGGCCGGGTCCTCGGCTCGGCCCCCATCGATCGATGCGTGCATCCGCATGGTTCGTCTCCTTTTCGCTTGGAACGCGCTAGGAACCGCCCGAGCCTGCGGGCGGACCGTTGCCGGGCGATCGGCCAACGCGCGCCTCGCGCTTGCAGGCGGCTTGCGGACGTCGCCGCGGCCCTTGCGGCACGTGCCTGTCCCGTCCTCCCGACACGCCACTGCAAGGAGGCGTCGGGGGGCGTTGTCTCGCCCGCCCGGGAGCAGTCGAACATGGGCACCGGTGGGTCGAAGGGGCCCCAGAAGGAGGAAGCAATGACCGCCATCGTCCTGCCGGACATCGACCGCTCGACGCTCGAGGACCTGAAGCGGCGCATGCCGTCACTCCGCCTGTCGGACATCGAGATTCCCTCGATCCGCCTGTCGGACATCGAGGTCCCATCGATGGAGAAGGCCGGCCGCGATGCGGACCGGGTCATCGATCGGGTCATGGGCCGCACCCGTCCCACGGTCTGGCCATGGATCGCCGCCGGGATCGGGATCGCGGCGGTCGTCGGCGTCGCCGCGGCGCTCATGACCTGGATGCGCCGACCGGCCTGGAGCGGCGGCGACCGCTACGGCGGCTCGGCGAGCGCCGGCACCTTCGGCAGCACGACCGAGTCGAACGCGTACGAACGCACGACCGAGACCGGCGGGACCTACGACACCGGGACCGGCGCCTACGACCCCACGACCTCGGCCACGACGGCGACGTCCGACTACGGATCCGGGCTCGCCAGCGACGGAGGTCAACCATGACCGTCGCGGACGCCCAGACGATCATCTCGATCCTCGGGCTGACCCTCCTCGGCACCGCCGGCCTGCTGTGGCTCCTGCCGGTCGGGACCTGCTCGCAGTGCAGCCACTGCAAGCTCGAGAAGCTCGCCCGCCAACGCCAGCACGAGCGCGAGCTCGAGGCCGGGCGCTCATATGTCGGGGCGTTCTGCCCGGTCTGCGGACGGCAGCATCGACCCGACGAGGACCATCGCTTCTGATGCCCCGCCCTGTCGACCTGGAGCGCCGCCGATCCGAGGCCTCGAACCCAACGAGCCCGACCGGAGGACGGCGTGCCGTGAGGAACAGTCGGCACCCGGCCGGACCGAGCGTCCGCGCGCTCGCCGCGGTTCGGGTGATCCGGGCCGATGGCCAACCGGACGGCCTGGCGCTGTCGCTCAGCGAGCTCCTGGGTGAGGTCTTCCTCCCGGCCCGCAGCTCGGGCCGCACCCGACCCGCCACTGACGTCCCCGACGACGCGGCCTGACCGCCAGCCGCGGCCAGGCCGGCAGCCCCCCTGGGCCCGGCGAAGGGAAGAAACCGCTTCGGCGCGGGAGAGTCCATTAGACGGCGTGCTGGGGCGGCTGGCCGTTCGGTCATTCCGGAACGTCGCCCTCGTTCGGCAGGGGGACCGCGTCGGTCCGCGCCGGAACGACCAACCTGCGAGGCGAAC
>DASUHU010000377.1:0-6864 GCA_036273395.1 Candidatus Limnocylindrales bacterium | reverse complement strand
GGCGTGTTCGGGAGCCACGTCGCGAACGTCCTGCGCCGGCTGCTCCGGCTGTGCCGCCACTACGGCTCCAACCCGATCATCGTCTGCTCGTCCGCGACGATCGGGAACCCGGCCGAGCTGGCGGCCCAGCTCACCGGCCGGCAGCCGCGCCTCATCGACCGCAACGGGGCGCCCCGTGGGGAGCGCCATCTGCTCCTGGTCGATCCGCCACTCCTCGATCCGGCCACGGGTGCCCGGCTCTCGGCCCTCAGCCACGCGCAGCGCTGGGCCCTGCCGTTCCTCCGGGCCGGGCGGCAGACGATCGTGTTCGGGCGGGCACGGGTGGCGGTCGAGATCATCCTGAGCGGGCTGCGCGAGGCCCTCCGGGAGAGCTTCGGGCCGCGGATGCGGCTGCGCGGCTATCGCGGCGGCTACCTGCCGACCGAGCGCCGCGCGATCGAGCGAGGCCTCCGGGACGGCGAGGTCCTCGGCGTCGTGTCGACGAATGCGCTCGAGCTCGGCGTCGACATCGGCGCGCTCGATGTCGCGATCCTGGCCGGCTACCCGGGCTCGGTCGCCGGCACCTGGCAGCAGCTGGGCCGCGCCGGACGACGCCTCGAAACGAGCGTGGGGATCCTCGTGGCATCGGCGTCGCCGGTGGACCAGTACGTGATCCACCACCCCGAGTTCGTGCTCCAGGCCGCGCCCGAGGAGGCTCGCTGCGACCCGGACAACCTCCACGTCCTGCTCGCGCACATCCGGTGCGCGACGTTCGAGATGCCGTTCGAGCCGGGCGAGGTCTTCGGCCCGGCACCGGCCGACGATCTCCTCGCGTTCCTCGGTGAATCGGGCCACGTCCGCCAGGGCGAGGACCTGCGCTGGTACTGGAGCTCGGAGAACTTCCCCGCGTCCGAGGTCAGCCTCAGGGCCGCGGCCCCGGAGAACGTCGTGATCATCGACACGACGCCGGACCGGCCGCGGGTCATCGGCGAGGTGGACCTGTTCGCCGCCCAGGTCCTCGTCCACGAGCAGGCCATCTACCTCCACGAGAGCACGCAGTACCACGTGGACAAGCTGGACTGGCACGAGCGCAAGGCCTACGTCCGGAAGGTCGACGTCGACTACCACACCTACGCGAATCGGGCCGTGACCCTCAAGCCACTCGACGTGTTCGCCGAGGGGCCCGCAACGGGAGGCCGGCGCCTCCACGGCGAGGTCATGGTCGCGAGCCTCGTCACGCTCTTCAAGAAGCTCAAGTTCGGGACGGATGAGAACGTCGGCTGGGGCCCGGTCGACCTTCCCGAGCTGGAACTGCAGACCACGGCGTACTGGCTGACTGCGGAGGGTGCCGGTGCGGGCTGGCGGCGGGACGATCTCGACGTCGCGCTGCTCGGGGCGGGCCGGGCGATCCAGGCCGTTGCGGCGGTGCTGCTGATGGTCGATCCGCGCGACCTCGGGCTCGTGACCCAGGTTCGCTCACCCCACAGCGACGCACCGACGATCTACCTCTACGAGGCGATGCCCGGCGGGGTTGGCCTCTCGGAACGGCTCTGGGCCCGCCACGACGAGCTCGTCTCGGGGGCACGCGAGCTCATCGCGGCATGCGAGTGCGAGACGGGCTGTCCTGCATGCACCGGCCCGCGCCTGGATCCCGATGTCGACGCGAAGCAACTCGCGCTTCGGCTGCTGGGTCAGCTGATCGACGAGCGCGGGGGATCCGTCGTCATCCTCGAGCCGGAGGCCGTCCCGGCATGAGTGCCGCCGCCACGCTGGAGCGGCGCTTCGCGAACTACAAGCTCGGACTCCGCCACCCCGGGCCTGACGACGGACAGGCGGACACCCCGTCCGGCGGGCGGGCACGGTCGCGCAGCATCGGCGCGGAGCGCCTCGCCGCCTCCCTCGACGGGGAGCTCGTCGAGACCGCGGCCGGCAGCTTCGTCCGAGTCGAGGCGCCGTCAAGGCTCCTGCCACTGGATCGAGCCCGGCTCGCGACCCTGCCGGGGCAGCCGCCGCCCGAGGCGCCGCTGGTGTGCCTCGACACGGAGACGACGGGGCTCGCGACCGCCGCCGGAACGCTGGCGTTCCTGGTCGGGCTCGGATGGTGGGAGGGCAGCCGCTTCCGGCAGGTCCAGCTGCTGCTGCCCGACCATGCCGACGAGCCGGCGCTCCTCACCGAGCTCGCCCGACACGTCCCTCGGAACGGCTGGCTCGTGACCTACAACGGTCGGGGCTTCGACTGGCCGTTGATCGTGGCCCGCTACCGGCTCGCCCGACAGGCCCCGCCGGCCCACCTCGGGCACCTCGATCTCCTGCCCTTCGTTCGCCGCGTCATCAAGCACCGGCTCGCGGACGCCCGCCTCGCGACCGTCGAGCGAGCCGTGCTCGGCGTGCGCCGCCACGGCGACGTGGCGGGCTGGGAGATTCCCGAGCGCTACTTCACGTTCCTCCGGGACAGCGAACCTGGACCGCTCGTCGACGTGGTTCGCCACAACGACGAGGACGTGCGCTCGCTCGCGCGCCTGCTCGTCCACCTCGACCGTTCGTACGCGGATCCGGACGCTCGGTTGCACGCCCATCCCGGCGATCTCGGCGGCCTGGCCGGGGCGTTCTCGCGCCAGGGCCGTCTCGACGAAGCGCTGCAGTGTGTCGACGCCAGCCTCGCCGGCTTCCGCGCGGCACCGGAGCGGGACCCGCTGCCACCGGCCACGGCGCCGGCGCGGCGAGTGGCAGAGTCGCGCGCCGCATGGGTCTCGGTGCAGCGGGACGTCGCCGACGACTGGTGGTCGGCCGGGCGCCGACCGGACTTCGGCGGACGGCCGGACCGGTATGGCCGACCGGACTCCTGGGTCGCGAGCGATCCGGTGCGCCAGGTCGTGGGCTGGACGCTCGCGCGGGCGACCGCGGAGCGGGCGCGGCTCCTCCGGCGGCTGGGCCGCCACCGCGATGCCGAAGCCGCCTGGCTCGATCTCGCGAGCGGCTCCGGCGCCCTGTCAGTGCTGGCCTGGGTCGAGGTGGCGAAGACGCGGGAGCACCGCCTGGGCGACCTCGAAGGTGCCCTCGCGGCCTCGGTCCTCGCGTCCCGCAGCCTCGAGCGGCAGCGGTTCCTCGGCCGGCCGCTGCCTCGGCTGGAGCTCGGCGTGGCGCGTCGCTGCCTTCGTCTCAGGGCCCGACTCGGTCGTCGCGAGCGGGCGGCAGTCGCGCGGCGCCCGAGCTCGAGGGCCTCAGGCCACCTCGGCCGCGCGGCGGCGGAGCGCGCCGAGGCTCGCGACTCCGTCGAGGCCGAGTCGTTCGACGCTCAGGGACGCGGCCGCGGCGGCGAAGCGCAGGCGGGACGGCCAGTCGAGCGCACCAAGGCGCTCGCCATCGAGCGCGGTGGCGAGCAGTGATGCGAGGAACACGTCGCCGGCGCCGGTCGGGTCGGCGACGCGATCCGCCGGGATGGCCGGATAGGCCAGGAGCGAGGAGCGCGCCGGCCGGCGGCTCGTCAGCGCGGTACCGCCCTCGGGACCCCGGGTCACGACGAGCGTCGCGCCCGCCGTGATCCGATCGACGAGGCTCGACAGCCGGACCTCGCGTCCGACGTCGTCGGCGCTCACGCCGATCAGGTTCGCGCGACGGACGAGCGGATGATCGGCGGGCGGGCGGCGTCGGACGATCGAGCCGGCGTCGAGGTCGCGAAGGAGGCCCTGCCAGCCCAGCCCGACCACCTCGGCCGCGACCGCATCCGCCCACTCGGGGCCGAGCTCGCCGGCCACCGGGGCCAGGAGCAGGCCTGGCGCCGATGACCATGTCGGCGGGAGTGCTGACGTGGGGAGCCCATCCGACACCTCGAGCGCCAGCTGCTCGCGGCCCGCCGGCAGCTCCCGGTTCGCGAACACGGGTCCGCGAGCCAGCGGCACGAGCCGAACGTCAACCAGCGCAGCACGCAGGAGGTCGAGCTCGGGCGCCGCTGCCGCCACGGCGTCGACGCCGACGAGCGCGCCGACGCGGAGGCCGAGCCGGCCGAGCTGGAGGGCCGAGTAGCAGACCGCGCCGCCGAGCCGCCAGCCGCGCGGGTCGGCCTGGGTGAGGTCTCGCGAGGCCGCTCCGACGACGATCACGTCCGGCCCGGCGGCGCCCTCGCCGCTCGGCGGGCTGCTCGCGGGGCCGGATGTATCCTGCAGTGCCACCTCTCCCAGGAGCGCCGCGTTGTACTTCTACGAGCTGCACGAGGGCGACGAGGAGGTCTTCTCCGACCTGCTCCTCGTCCACGACGACCTCATCGAGCCCGAGGACTTCTTCGAGCTCGTGCTGGCCATCCGAACCCAGGTCCAGGACACCTTCGAGGACGATACGCTCATCGAGGCGATCGCCCGGGAGCTCGAGCGCGAGCACGGCTTCACGTTCGTCAGCGACAGCCGCCTGACGGCGTCCGTCCATGTCTCGACCGACGAGGCCGAGAACCGCCTGATCTCGATCGACGACGAGGACCTCCGCGGCGCCGACTTCCGCACGATCCTCGCCGATGTCGACCCGGACGCCGGCCCGCTGAACTGACCCGGGCCCACGTGCCGGGTGGGCCACCGGCGCTGACTCAGCGGCTGAACAGGATCTCGATGACGTCCCCGTCCCGGACGAGGTAGGTCCGGCCCTCGGACCGGAGCTTGCCGTGGCGCCGCGCCTCGGCCGTCGATCCCAGCTCGACGAGGTCGTCATACGGCACGACCTCCGCTCGGATGAAGCCCTTCGCGAGGTCGGTGTGGATCGCGCCGGCGGCGTCGACCGCCGTGGACCCGTCGGGGATCGGCCAGGCTCGCACCTCGTCGGGACCGGCCGTCAGGAAGGAGATCAGGCCGAGGAGCGCGTAGGAGAGCCGGATCACGCGGGCGAGCCCGGACTCGGCGATCCCAAGCTCGGCCATGAACACCGCCGCCTCGTCCGGCTCGAGCTCGCCCAGCTCCATCTCGATCCGCGCCGACAGCGCCGCGATCATCGCGTGCTCGTGGCGGTACCCCGCCGCCATCCGATTGACCTGGCTCGACGCGTTCGGGATATCTGCTTCGCCGATGTTGAGCAGGACGAGGACGGGCTTCTCGGTCAGGAACCGGAAGCCGCGGATCAGGCGCGCCTCGTCGGGGCCGAGGGCCGTGTCGCGAATCGGGTGGCCAGCCTCCAGCTCCGTCTTGAGCCGCCGCAGCACGGCCTCCTCGCGCTCGTTCGCCTCGCGCTCGGCGGGCGTCCCGTGGCGGCCGCCGGCCCCGAGCCGCTCGAGCCGCCGATCCAGGATCGCGAGATCCGCGAGGATCAGCTCCAGCTCCAGCGCCTCGAGGTCGCGGGCCGCGTCCACGGAACCGGACGGATGCGGTACGGACGGGTCGTCGAACGCCCGGACCACGTGGAGGAGCGCGTCGGACTCGCGCAGGTGGGCCAGGTGCTCGGCCGGCAGCTCCTCGGTCCCGACCCGGCCCTCGGACGAGGGCGGCGGCGCGGGGAGGTCGACGTAGGTCACGTCGGCGTGGACGACCTTCTTCGGGCTGAACAGCTCGGCCAGCCGGTCGAGGCGCTCGTCGGGCACCTTGACCACACCCACGTGGAGCGTCATCCCGCCATAGCCGCCGGTCTCGGCGTGGCCTCGGGTTAGGGTGTTGAAGACGGTCGTCTTGCCGCTCTGGGGCAATCCGACGATCGCGATCTGCACCCGCTCAGCTCAGCTCGACGCCACGGTGCCGATGCGAGCCGGGCTCAGTAGCCGGCAACACGATCGACGACGTTCCGGAGCGGCTCGCCGGCGCGGTACCGCCGGAGGTTGTCGCAGAACAGCTCGATGCTCCGGTCGAGGACCCGGGCCGACGACCATGAGGTGTGGGGCGTCACGATCACGTTGGGCAGGTCCCACAGCGGCGACGACTGGGGCAGCGGCTCGTCCCGGAACGTGTCGAGCGCGGCCCCTCCGATGCGCCCGTCCTGGAGCGCGCGGACCAGGGCGTGATCGTCGACGAGGCGTCCCCGCGCGACGTTGATGAGCCACGCGTCCCGGCGCATGTGGCCGATCGCCGCGGAGTCGATGAGCCCGTCGGTCTCGGGCGTGAGAGGCGCGGCCAGCACGACCACGTCGGAGGCGCCGAGCAGCTCGCTCAGTCCATCGGGCCCGAGGACCCGATCGACCACGGGTGCGATGGCAACGGGCTCATCGTCGAGCGACGCTCCGGAGGCGTCGCGGCCTTCCTCCCCGCGGGGGTTCCGGCGCATGACCACGACCGTCGCCCCGAAGGCCGTCGCGAGCGAGGCAATCGCCCGGCCGAGCGATCCATACCCGACGATCCCGATCGTCAGGTCGCGCAGCTCGCGACCCTCCAGTGGCTGCCACGTCCGCTCGCGCTGGAGCTCCAGGAGCTGGGGCAGCATCCGGCTGATCGCGAGGATCATGAGCAGGACGTGCTCCGCGATCGGCCGGGTGAACACGCCGCGGGCATTCGTCACCACGACGTTCCGGGCGAGGGCCGCCGGCGTCAGCGCTCGCTCCACGCCCGAGGTCGCGGAGTGGACCCAGCGAAGATTCGGGGCCCGGGAAAGCAGCCGGTCGAAGGCCTCCGAGCTGAGGAAGCCGCGCAGCAGGACCTCGACGTCGTCGACCGGACCATCGGCGAGGCCCTCGACGGACAGGTTGACGATCCGGCTGCCGGGCGCGGCCTCGCGGATGCGGTCGAGGTCCGAGGCCCGGACGCGCGCCGAGAGGATCGGGCTCACCGCGATCGCGAGGGGGACGCCACCGGGTCCGTGGCCGGGACCGGTCAGCTGGGCGGGCGTCGAGTCGGTCATGTGGCCTGGCTAGGGTACCGGGCGAAGCCACGCCTGCCGGAGCCGCCGCGCCTCAGGCGAAGCCGCCGCGCCTCGGGCGAAGCCGCC
>DASUHU010000376.1:0-3055 GCA_036273395.1 Candidatus Limnocylindrales bacterium | reverse complement strand
CGACGGCCTGGAGGACCTGCTCGGGCTCGCGGGCTCCGGCGATCCGGGCCGCGATCTCGGCCAGGCTCCGCTCCGTCTCGGCCCGCCGCCGGAGCTCCTCGCGGGAGCGGGCCAGGTGATCGATGAGCCGGGCGTTCTCGAGGGCGATCGCGGCCTGGTCGGCGAGGGTCTCGAAGGTCGATCGGTCGCGGTCCGAGAAGGCGCTCCCGCGGCGGCTGAACACGGCCAGGATCCCGAGGGGACCGGCTTCGCCCGGCAGGGGCGCCGCGACCATCGAGCGGACGCCGGTCCGGTCGATCCAGGTGTCGGCGCCGGCGAGATGCTGGAACTGCGGGTCGGTCGGATAGTCGTCGGTGAAGACCGTGCGACGCTGCTCGAAGGCACGGCCGACGATCCCCCGGCCCACCGGGATGTCGAGTCGGACCAGGGCCTCCGCCGATTCGGGATCCATGCCGGCCTGGTAGGCCCACCGGATGAGCCCGGCGTCGCCGTCGATGATCCCGAGCGCGGCCCCGAACGCGTCGAGCAGCCGGACGGCCTCCTCGACGGTTCGCTGGAGCACCGCGTCGGGATCGCGGAGGCTGGTGAGGCCCGCGGTGATCTCGGCCAGTGCGGCCTGGGTCCGGATCGCGTGCTGGAGGGCGGCCTGGAGCGTGTCGATGTCGGGGGCCGTCACGGCCGAGCAGGATACCGGGGCGACGGCGGCCGCCCGAGGATCGCGGCGAACCCGGCGGATCACCGCGCGCCGTGCGACCATCGCACTGCCGACCGCGCCTGGCAGCTGGAGATCGCCGTGACCCGCTTCGAGCCGAACCTCCGGATCCCCGGTCCGACGCCCCTGCCGCCGAGCGTCCGCGACGCCGGCGGGCGGCAGATGATCAACCACCGCGGGCCGGAGTTCTCGGCGCTGATGGGCCGGCTCCAGTCGGGCATGCGCCCGTACTTCGGGACCCAGGGCGACATCGCGATCCTCACGACCGCGGGGACGGGCGGGCTCGAGGCCGCCGTGGTCAACACGCTCTCGCCCGGTGATCGCGTCCTGGGCGTCTCGATCGGGGCCTTCGGCGATCGGTTCGCGAGCATCGCCGAGGCCTACGGCGCGTCGGTCGATCGGATGTCGGCCGAGTGGGGCTGGGCCGCCGCGCCCGACGAGGTTCGCGAGCGCCTCGGGACCGGCGACTACCGGGCCGTGCTCCTCACCCACAACGAGACCTCGACCGCGGTCATGAACCCGATCGCGGAGCTCACGGCAGCGGTACGCGCCGCCGCGCCGGACGCGCTGATCCTCGTCGACAGCGTCTCGGCCCTCGGCGCCGTGCCGTTCGAGATGGACCGCTGGGGCTGCGACGTCGTCGTGACCGCGTCGCAGAAGGCCTGGATGGCGGCACCCGGGCTGGCCATGGTCGCCGCGTCGGAACGCGGCTGGGCCGCGATGGAGACCGCGCGGATGCCGCGCTTCTATCTCGACCTCCGGAAGCATCGAACCTCGCTCGCGAACGGCGAGACGCCCTGGACGCCCGCCATCGCGGTGGCGTTCCAGGTCGACGAGGGCCTGCGGCTCATGGCCGAGGAGGGCCGCGAGCAGGTCTTCGCCCGTCACGCGGCCTGCGCCGCGGCGACGCGGGCCGGCCTCCAGGCGCTCGGGTTCGAGCTCTTCGCGGACCCCGCGGCGCGATCGCTGACGGTCACCGCCGCTCGGATCCCCGATGGCCTCGATTGGAAGTCGTTCAACGCGGAGCTGCGAGCTCGAGGCGCGGTCGTGGCCGGCGGCCAGGGCAAGCTCGCCGGGAAGGTCTTCCGCGTCGGCCATCTCGGCGCCGTCTCGATCGGCGACATCCTCGAACTCATGGTCACGCTCGAGGAGGTCTCGAGCCAGTTCGGGCGCGAGGTCACGCCGGGGCGCGCCGTCGCCGCCGCGGAGGAAGCAGCGATGGCGGTCGAGCGTGCAGTGCCGGCCGGTGCGGCGGCGAGCGCCGTCGCGGGATGAGGGTCCTCGTCGCCGAGAAGATCGCCGCGGGAGGCGTCGAACGGCTCCGCGCTGCCGGACACGTCGTCGACGAGCGCTACGGGCTGGACCACGCCGGCCTCGTCGAGGCGGTCGGCGGGTACGACGGGCTGATCGTCCGGAGCCAGCTCCAGGTCGACGCCGAGGTGATCTCGGCCGGGCGCTCGCTCAAGGCCGTCGGCCGCGCGGGAGTCGGCCTCGACAACATCGACGTCGAGGCGGCTCGCGCGGCCGGCATCGCCGTCATGAACGCGCCCGATGGCAACACGATCGCGGCCGCCGAGCACACCCTGGCGCTCCTGCTCGCGGTGGCGCGACGGATCCCGACCGCGGATGCGTCCACCCGCGCGGGCGAGTGGGCTCGCTCGCGGTTCGGCGGGATCGAGCTGCGCGGCAGGACGCTCGGGATCGTCGGCCTCGGCCGGATCGGGCTTGCGGTCGCCGACCGAGCGGCCGCGTTCGGGATGCGCCGGCTGGGCTTCGATCCCTACGCGGACGCCGATCGGGCCACGGCCCGGGGCATCGAGCTCGTCGGGCTGCCCGAGCTCCTCGAGCGATCCGACGTCGTCACGGTCCACGTCCCGCTGACACCGGAGACCTCGAACCTCGTCGACGCCGCGGCGATCGGCCGGCTCAGGCGGGGCGCGATCGTCCTCAACGTGGCTCGCGGCGGAATCGTCGACGAGGCGGCCCTCGCCAATGCCCTGCGGGAGGGTCGGCTGTGGGGCGCGGGCGTCGATGTGTTCGAGCACGAGCCGCCCACCGGCTCGCCCTTGCTCGACGCCCCGAATGTCGTGCTGACACCGCACGTCGCGGCCTCGACGGCCGAGGCCCAGGTCGCGGTCGGGATCGAGATCGCGGACCGGCTCATCGCCGCGCTGGACGGCGCCGCCGCCGAGCCGGGGAGCGTCGCCGCGGCGCCCGGCGCCGCCGCGACGACGGCCTCGCCCACGAGGTGACCGCCCAGCCGGAGCGGCCGGCGGGCACCCCGGCCTCGCTCGAGCCGGCGCCCGGCGAGCCCCGCGCGCCACTCCTCCCGCCGGATCTCGA
>DASUHU010000375.1:0-4419 GCA_036273395.1 Candidatus Limnocylindrales bacterium | reverse complement strand
GGGTCGTGGTGACGAGCTCGAACGCGGCGGCCGTCCTGGCGCAGGCACTCCAGGCGCGACGGGACGGCGCGACGGCCGCGTCGCCCGGTCCGCGCATCGCCGCGGTCGGCCGGGCCACGACGCGGACCCTCCTCGCGAGCGGGCTCCCGGTCGCCTTCCGGCCCGCGAAGGCCACGGCGAGGACCCTCGCACAGACCCTTCCGCTCGAGCCCGGCGCGCGAATCCTCGCGCCACGAAGCGATGTCGCCGATGACGGCCTGATCGAGATCCTTCAAGGGCGAGGCGCCACGGTCGACGCCGTCATCGCCTATCGCACGCACCTCGCGCCGGCGGCATCGCGCGCGTCGCTCGCGGCCGCCCTGGACAATCGACCCCGCGCCGCGGTCTTCACAAGCGGTTCCACGGTGCGCGGTCTGCTCGAGCTCGCCGAGACCATCGCTCGACGGAACGACCTCCTCGCCATCCCCGCGGTCTGCATCGGGCAGCCGACTGCCGAGGAGGCCCGCCGGCAGGGCTTCGAGGTGGTCGCGACGTCGGAGCGCCAGGCCGTCGGAGCGATCGCCGACGCGACTGCGGGATACTTCCGGCTCCAGGAGGTGCCGACATGACCGGGCCGGTCGAGCTCCGCGAGGCCAGTCGAGCCGAGATCGCCGCTGCCACGGCCGCAGCCGGCGTGCCGCTGCCCGAGCGCCGCTCCCGCCGTCTTCGCCGGACGCCCGCCCTCCGGGCCCTCGTCCGCGAGACCCGGCTGGATCCCTCGATGTTCGTCGCCCCGCTCTTCGTCCGACCCGGCGAGGGCGTCCGCGAGCCCATCTCGTCACTGCCCGGCGTCTCTCGGCTCTCGCCCGACGAGGCCCTCCGCGAGGCCGAGTCGCTCGCGCGCCTGGGCGTCGGAGGCGTGATCCTGTTCGGCCTGCCCGAGGGCAAGGATGCGGTCGGCACCGGCGCGTGGGTCGAGGACGGCATCGTCCAGCAGGCCGCCCGGCGGATCTCGGCCGCACAGCTGCCGCTCGTCCTCATCGCGGACACGTGCCTCTGCGAGTACACCGACCATGGCCACTGCGGCCCGCTTCGGCCGGACGGCTCGGTGGACAACGACGCCGCGATCGAGCGGCTGGCGATGACCGCGGTGAGCCAGGCCCAGGCCGGCTTCGACGTCGTCGCGCCGAGCGCGATGATGGATGGCCAGGTGGCTGCGATCCGCCACGCGCTCGACCGCGCCGGCCAGCCCGACACGGCGATCATGGCCTACGCGGCGAAGACCGCCTCGGCGTTCTACGGGCCGTTCCGAGAGGCCGCCGACAGCGCGCCCGCCTTCGGCGATCGGCGGGGCTACCAGATGGATCCCGCGAACGGCCGCGAGGCGCTGCGCGAGCTGGCCCAGGACGTCGATGAAGGCGCCGACATCCTGCTCGTGAAGCCCGCGCTGCCCTGTCTCGATCTCGTCGCCTCGGCCCGCGCGTCCTTCGACCTGCCCGTCGCGGCCTACCAGGTGAGCGGCGAGTACGCGATGATCGCGGCCGCCGCGGAGCGGGGCTGGATCGACGGCCGCCGGGTCATGACCGAGGCGGTCACCTCGATCGTCCGGGCCGGCGCCGGGATCGTGCTGACCTATGCGGCCGCGGACCTCGCGCGCTGGGTCGCCGAGGAGCGCGGCGCTCGATGACCAGCGGGACCAACGGGACCAACGGCACGAACAGCGCCAACGGCCATGGCCCAGCGGCCGCCGCAGGGGACACGGCCGCCGCGGAGACCGGCTCAAGCCTCTTCGTCCAGGCTCTGGCGCTCGGCCTCGAGCCGGCGTGGCGACGCCGCGACGACTCGGAGCGCGGGCACGAGGCGGAGGCCTTCCGCGAGGCCCTCGCGCAAGGCGCCGAGGATGGTGTCGGCGGAGCGACGTACAGCTCGATCGGGCTCGAACCGGATGTCGACCTGCTCCTGTGGCGGACCGCCTCGAGCGTCGACGCGCTGGAGACCTCGGCCGCACGGCTGCTCCGGAGCGGCCTCGGTCGCTGGCTGATCGCCCGTCACTCGTTCATCGGACGAATCCGGCAGAGCCAGTACGTCCGAAAGCCGACCAGCCAGGAGCAGTCGGTCTTCAGCGGCGAGCGCTCGCGCTATCTCGTCGTCTACCCGTTCACCAAGAGCACCGAGTGGTACCTGACCCCGGCCGCGGAGCGGCAGCGGATCATGAACGGCCACATGAAGGTCGGCCACCGCTACCCGGCGATCCGGCAGGCCCTGGCCTACTCGTTCGGGCTCGACAGCCAGGACTTCATCGTGGCCTACGAGACCGACGACCTGTCGTCCTTCGGCGAGCTGGTCTACGAGCTGCGGGGCACGGAGAGCCGGATCGCGACGGTCTCGGACACGCCGATCCTCCTCGGCGTCCACCGCCCGATCGAGGAGATCCTGGACCTGCTCGGCGCGCCTTCCCTCGCCGCGGCGTCGCGGTAGCCGCTCCCGGCCCGTGAGCGACGGCTTCGCCAGATGAGCGACCGCTTCGTCCGCGCCTGCCGCCTCGAGCCTGTCGACGCGACGCCCGTCTGGTTCATGCGCCAGGCCGGCCGCTCGTTCGCGGGCTATCGCGCGCTCCGGGAGCGGTACGGGATCCTCGAGCTGGCGAAGAACCCCGAGCTGTGCGCCGAGGTCACGCTCATGCCGGTGCACGAGCTCGGGGTCGACGCCGCGGTGCTCTTCGCCGATATCATGCTGCCGCTCGAGCCGATGGGCGTCGGGCTCCGGATCGAGCCCGAGGTCGGCCCGATCATCGACCGCCCGATTCGAACCGCCGAGGACGTCCGGGCCCTCGGATCCTTCGATCCGGCCGGCATCGCCTTCACGCTCGAGGCGATCCGCATCGTCCGGCGCGAGCTCGAGGGCCAGGCCGGCGTCATCGGCTTCTCGGGCGCGCCGTTCACCCTCGCCTGCTACCTCATCGAGGGCCGTCCGTCGCGCGAGTTCGCGACCGCGAAGGCCTTCATGTACCGCGAGCCCGAGGCGTGGCACGAGCTGATGGACCGGCTCAGCACGATGGCGATCGCGTACCTCGCGGCCCAGGTCGATGCGGGCGCGCAGGTCGTCCAGCTGTTCGACAGCTGGGTCGGCGGCCTCGGGCCGGGCGACTACGAGGCCTTCGTGGCGCCGCACGTCCGCCGGATCTTCGAGGCGATGACCGTGCCGGCGATCCACTTCGGAACGGGCACGGGCGGTCTGCTGGAGCGGCTCGCCGCCGCCGGCGGCGACGTGATCGGGGTCGACCATCGGGTCTCCCTAGCCGAGGCATGGCAGCGGATCGGGTTCGACCGCGGGATCCAGGGCAACCTCGACGGGTCCCGCGTGGTCGCCGGCTGGGAGCCGGCTCGTGAGGGCGCTCGCCGCGTCCTCGCCGAGGCGGCGGGCCGGCGGGGCCACGTCTTCAACCTCGGCCACGGCGTCATGCCCCAGACCGACCCGGACGTCCTCCGCCGGCTCGTCGACCTCGTCCACGCGGAAACGGCAGCCGGGGTCCCGGGCGATGCGGGACTTGCGACCGCCGAGGCATCTCGATGAGATCGACCCGGGGCGTCCTGCTGATGACCTACGGCTCGCCATCGAGCCTCGACGACGTCGAGCGCTACATGACCGCGGTCCGTGGCGGCCGCGTGCCCGAAGAGGAGCTCGTCGTCGAGTTTCGGCGCCGCTACGACGTGATCGGCGGGTCGCCGCTCATTCCGATCACCGAGCGGCAGGCCGGGGCGGTCGAGGCGGCCCTCGGGGACGGCACGCTCGTGCGGGCAGCGATGCGGTTCTCGGAGCCCTCGATCGCCACGCAGCTGCGGGACCTCGTGGGTCACGGCGTGCGGGAGGTCGCCGCCATCATCCTGTCGCCGCAGTACTCACCGCTGCTCATGGGCGGCTACCGGCGCGCCGTCGACGCCGCGCTCGAGGAGCTGCCCGAAGCGGGACGACCGCATGTCTCGCTGGCCGACGACTGGCACCTGGAGCCGGGGTTCATCGAGGCGGTCGGCCAGCGGATCGCGGAGGCGATCGAGACGTTCGCGCCGGCGGAGCGGGCGACCGTCCCCGTCCTCCTGACGGCGCACAGCCTCCCCAAGCGCGTCGCGGACAGGGAGCCGGACTACCTGGTTCGGCTTCGCGAAACCGCCGAGGCGATCGCCGACGTGGCCGGCCTCGCACCGGATCGCTGGCGGTTCTGCTGGCAGAGCGCGGGCCACGAGCCCGGCGAGTGGATGAAGCCGGACTTCGCCGACCTGATGCCGGAGCTCCGGGACGCGGGCCACCGGACGGTGCTCGTCGCGCCCGTCCAGTTCCTGGCCGACCACCTCGAGGTGCTCTACGACATCGACGTCGGGGCTCGCGAGCAGGCGGAGGCGGCCGGCCTCGAATTCCGACGGATCGAGTCCCTCAACGTCAGCC
>DASUHU010000374.1:0-14040 GCA_036273395.1 Candidatus Limnocylindrales bacterium | reverse complement strand
CTGGACGGTGGTGGCGACCGTGACATCCGGCGGCGTGGGCTCGCTCGGCTCGCTCCTCGCGGTCACCGACCGCTCGACGATCTGGGCCGCGGCGCAGGAGGAGGCTGGTCCGGTCGACCATCCGGTTCTCGCGGTCAGTCGCGACGCCGGCCGAACGTGGCTGGACGTGACCCTACCGGGCATGACCGCGACCGAAGGCGGCACCAACATCGTCCCTCTCGCGCCGCCGACGTTCTTCGATCCCGAGCATGGCGCGTTCGCTGTCACGACGGGTGATCCGGCGATCACGGGCGACCCGAGTGGCGACCCTCGGACATTCATCTTCACCACGTCGGACGGCGGCAGGAGCTGGGCACTCCGCACTCGCCTGTCCTTCGACGCACAGACGGTCGCGTTCATCTCGGCGATGCACTGGGTACTGAGCGTCAATGGCCTCGCGGCGACGATCGTGGTCACTGACGACGGCGGCGGCTCGTGGAGCCAGGTCGCGACGTCGAACCTGCCCGACGGCCCGATCCTGCAGATCAACCGGATCGACTCGGTCCACGCCCTCGGGTACGTGCTCGTCGGCGGGAACACCGGCGACCCCGGCGCGATCGTGATCAGCAGCGACGGCGGGCGGACCTGGCGCGAGGTCGCGCCAGCGGCCCCCTGACCCGCTCGCCGGGGGGCGTCAGGCCTCGGCCGGCACGAGGGTGCGGATCTGGGCGATGAGCGGGTCGACCCGGATCGGCTTGGGCACGAACGCGTCGCAGCCCGCGGCAATGGCCTCGTCCTGGTCGGTGGGCAGGACGCTCGCGCTCACGAGGATGATCGGCACGCCCGGGCGCGGCCCGGAGGACCGGATCCAGCGGGCGAGGTCGAGGCCGTCGCCATCCCCGAGGTGGCGATCCAGGAGGACGACGTCCGGTTGCGCGTCGCCGGACTGGAGGCGGGAGCGGGCCTCGGCGAGGTTGTCGACGGCGACCATCCGGTAGCCGGCGAGCACGAGGATTGCGTCGAGGAGGGCCGTGTTGCGAGCCTCGTCCTCGACGACCAGCGCCGTGGGCACGTCAGGTCGCGAGCTCTCGGGCCAGTGCCACCCGCTCCAACCACTGGCGAAGCGCGGCGAGGGCGCCGTCGCCTCGATCGACGACCCCGTGGACGTTGCCGTTGAGGCGGGCCTTCTCCTCGTCGCTGAGCTCGGCCCGGGTCGAGACCCAGATCGGGATCGCCGAGGTTGTCGCGTCGGCCTTGAGCCGGCCGATCACCTCCAGCCCGTCGAGATCGGGCAGCAGCAGGTCCACGAGGACGAGATCGGGCCGCGAGGTCCGGGCCAGCTCCACGCCGTCGGCGCCGGTCGAGGCGGTGATGACTGCGAAGCCATCGGGCTCGAGGATCCGCCGGTAGCCATCGACGATGTCCGGCTCGGCATCGATCGCGAGGACGTTGACCGTATGGCTTCGGGCGCGCGTCGTGAAGGTCAGCCGATCGAGGGCCGCGAGGAGCGAGTCACGGGCGACGGGCTTGACGAAGTAGTCGACCGCCCCGAGGGCCAGGCCCAGCTGGGCGTCGTCGACGACCGACACCACGACGACCGGGATGCGCTCGGTGACCGGAGAGCCCTTGAGCTTCTGGAGGACCTCCCAGCCGTCGACGTCGGGCAGGAGGATGTCCAGGATCACCGCGGCAGGATGGAGTGCCGCGGCCTTCGCGAGGCCGGTCCGCCCATCGCGCGCGACCTCGACCGCGTAGGCGGCCTCGGTCAGGTAGACGCGCAGGAGCTCGACGGCTCGCGGGTCGTCCTCGACGATGAGCACGAGGGGCCGCCCCGGGGCGAGGGCCTGGCCGGACGCGAGCACCGCCGCGGATCCCGGGGCACCGGACGCTGCGACGGCCGCGGATCCCGCGACGGCCGCGGATCCCGCGACGGCCGCGCCGGCCGCGGCGATCACGCCCGCGAGGGCCTGGTTCGGGGCCGGCAGGTCGACCGTGAATCGCGCGCCGTGGCCGGGCTCCGACTCCACCTCGACGGTGCCGCCGTGGGCCTCCACGAGCTGGCGCGTCAGGGCGAGCCCCAGGCCGGTTCCCTGCTGGCGTGCCTCGTCGTTGCCCTGGAGCTGGCGGAAGGCCTCGAACACTCGAGCCTGGTCCGCCGGAGCGATCCCTGGGCCCGTGTCGGCCACGCTCAGGCGGACGCGGCCGCCGCTCGCGGCGAGCCCGAGCGTGACCCGACCGCCCTCGGGCGTGAACTTCAGGGCGTTGGAGAGGAGGTTGAAGATCACCTGCCTGATCCGGTTCGGATCGGCCTCGACGTCCATCGTCTCGGGCCCGGGCAGCTCGAGCGCGATCGACTTCCGCTCGGCGAGGGGCCGCATCGTGTCCGCGACCTGGCCGACGAGCCCCCGGAGGTCGAACTCGACGGGGTGGAGGTCCAGCCGACCCGCCTCGACCTTGGACAGGTCCAGCACGTCGTTCACGAGATCGAGCAGGTGCAGGCCGGCGTCGTGGATGTGCTCGGTGAAGCGCTGGACCGTCGCGCCGTCGTAGGGCTCGTCCTCCTGCGGCCGGCCCAGCAGCTCGGAGAAGCCGATGATGGCGTTGAGGGGCGTTCGGAGCTCGTGGCTCATCGCCGCGACGAAGTCGCTCTTCGCGGCGCTCGCCTGGCGAAGCGCGACGAGGACGTCCTCCCGCTCTGCCGCCAGCGCGCAGCGCGTGGCCAGCAGCTGGAGCAGTGCCGCATCGTCCTCGAAGAACAGCGGGTCGCCGGTGAGTCGGAGGAAGATCGAGCCGACCCGCCGCTGCTCGACCTCGATCGGCAGCTCCACGAGGCCCGGCTCCGGCGCCGGGGCGCCGGCCGTCACGGGCCACTCCCCGTCCACGACCATCAGGTCGCCGTCGCCATCGAGGACGCGGACCGCGGCGCCGGTGGCGCCGCTGACCGACCGGGCGGATCGAGCCAGCAATCCCCAGATGGCCCGGGAGGACGTCCCGGTCGGGAGCTGGCCGAGGTCGCGCAGGAAGCGATAGGCGATCGACTGCTGGGTCAGGCTGCGGAGCCAGCGCGGGGGCGCGAACGCGGCCAGGTAGCCGAGCGCCGCGACGACCGCGAGGAGGCGGGCGACGGCGATGACGACCTGCGACGCGGTCCCGCCGGGCGAGGTGAGGGCACTCCCGCCCGCGGCGAGGATCGCCAGGGCGAAGCACGCGGTCGCAGTCGCCGCGATGAGGAGCCGGGAGCGCGACGTGCCCGCCCGGCGCCGGGCCTCGAGCCCGAACGCCACGGCCGCCGCCGCCTCCACGCCCACGAAGTACGCGATGATCAGGGTCGTCGAAGCCGGGTTCCCGCTTCCCCCGAGGATCAGGAGCGCGCCGGTGGCGACGTACATCACGATCGTCACGCCGTACCACCACCGCGGGACCCGCCGGAAGTGGCCGATGAGCCACACCACGAGCAGCGGCTGGGCCAGCAGCGACAGCGAGCTCCAGGACACGACCGCGGTCGGGATCGACGGGAAGATCGTCTTGAGGACCTGCGCGGCGAACGTGATGCCGAGGCTTCCGAAGACGGCCGCGATCGCCCGGCGGACCGGGCTCGGCCACCGGGCGTACTCGACGATCGTGACGACGGAGACGCCGAGATACAGGAGGTCGAGCGCGAGCGTGATCAGGACATCGGTGGACATCGCCGGGACTCAGGCGGCCCCGAGGAACGGCTCGAGGGGGACCGTGTCGAGCATCGTGGCGTTGCCGCTCATCTCGGCCAGGAACCGCTCGGCCAGCTCGGGGTCGAACTGCCGACCGCGATTCGCGCGGACCTCCTCGAGGGCCACCTCGACCGGGAGTGCGGGCCGGTACGGCCGATCGTGGGTCATCGCGTCGAAGGCATCGATGAGCCCGACGATCCGGGCCCCGATCGGGATATCGGCCCCGCGGAGCTCGTCGGGGTAGCCGTGCCCGTCCCAGCGCTCGTGGTGATGCCGGATGACGGGCCCGATGACGCCCGATGCCGGGAGGGGCCGGCAGATCTGCTCGCCGATCTCGGGGTGGCGGCGCATCTGGGCCCACTCTTCCTCGCTGAGGGGCGCCGGCTTGTTGAGAAGCGCCTCGGGAATCCCGATCTTGCCGATGTCGTGGAGGAGCGCGCCGAAGACCACGGCCTTCAGCTCGGGCCGATCGAGGCCCGCCTTCTGGCCGAGCCGGTAGGCGTGGCCCGCGAGTCGCTGGCAGTGCCGCTCGGTGGTCGCGTCCTTGGCCTCGACCGCATTGGCCAGGGCCGCCACGGCGCCGTGGGCCGCCTCGAGCTCCGTCCAGGCTCGGCGGAGCCGGAACGCGCTCCGGATGCGCGCGAGGAGCTCGGCCGACTGGAACGGTTTGGTCACGAAGTCGTCCGCGCCGGCATCGAGGCCGGCCACGATGTCCTCGGTCGAGGCTCGACCGGTGAGCATGATGATCGGGAGGGTCGCGAGGCCCGGCTGGTCGCGCAGCTGGCGGGTCACGGACAGGCCGTCCATGCCCGGCAGGCCGACGTCGAGGAGCACGAGATCGGGTGGCTCGCTGGCGACCGCGCGCAGGGCCGACAGCCCGTCAGCCGTCGGCACCGGGTGATAGCCGGCGCGGCGGAGCGTCACCTGGAGCAGCTCCCGGTTGGCCGGATCGTCCTCGACGATCAGGACCCGCAGTGATGGACCGAGCATGTCTCGACTTCCGTCCCCCGTACCTGCGGCCCACCATGCCGATCGATCGAGGCGATGCCAATAGGACTATCGGGGGAGGACCCGGCGGCGCGGGCACGCACCGGCTACGGCCGTACCGGCTTCAATGCGCCCTCGCCGGAGCGGTCGTAGGATCGATTCGTGGATGACCTCGCCACCGCCGCGGTCGAGGCGGCCCTCGCGGCCGGCGCGCGCTACGCGGATGCCCGGGCGATGGCGTCACGAGCCGAGGTCATCGAGGCCCGCAATGGCGTCGTCGAGGCGGTCGACCAGACGGAGCGGATCGGGATCGGCGTTCGCGCCCTGATCGGGAGCTCGTGGGGCTTCCACGCGATCTCCGAGGTCAGTCCGGCAGCGGCTCGGGCCGCCGGCGAGGCCGCCGCCGAGGTGGCTCGCGCGTCGGCGATCGTCCCCGGCCGGCCGCTCGAGCTCGCGCCCGTGGCGCCCTCGGTCGCGACGTGGTCGGGCCCGTGCGAGGAGGACCCCTGGAGCGTGCCGGTCGGCGAGAAGGCCGCGCTCCTCGAGGGCGTGACATCGACGATGCAGCAGCACGGCGCCGACGTCGCCCACGCGAGCAGCCACGCCTGGGACACCCGGAAGTGGTTCGTCAGCAGCGAGGGCAGCCGGATCGAGCAGCACATCACCGAGTGCGGCGCGGCGATGAACGCCACCGCCGTCGGCGAGGGCGAGACCCAGCGTCGCAGCTACCCCGGGATCCGGGGCCAGTACGGAACCCGTGGCTGGGAGCTGGTTCGAAGCCTGGACCTGCCCGGGAACGCGGCCCGGATCGCGGAGGAGGCGCGCGCGCTGCTCTCGGCGCCGGCCTGTCCATCGCTGGAAGCCACGGACCTCATCCTCGGCTCGGAGCAGATGGCGCTCCAGATCCACGAGTCGGTCGGGCACGCGGTGGAGCTGGATCGGATCCTCGGTTGGGAGGCGGCCTTCGCCGGGACGAGCTGGCTCGACCTCGCCCAGATGGGCTCGATGCGGTTCGGCTCGGATCTCATGCAGATCACCGCCGATGCCACGCTCGAGGGCGCGCTCGGGAGCTTCGGCTTCGACGACGAGGGCACCCCGGCCCATCCCGTCGACATCGTCCGGGACGGCATCTGGGTCGGCGTGCTGTCGGGCCGCGACTCCGCGGCACTCGCCGGAATCCCGAGCGGCGGGGCCGTGCGAGCCGACGGCTTCAACCGGATCCCGATGGTCCGGATGACGAACGTCGGGCTCCTGCCGGGGAGCGACAGCCTCGAGTCGATGATCGCCGCGACGGACGACGGGATCCTCATGGACACGAACCGGAGCTGGTCGATCGACGATCGCCGCCTCAACTTCCAGTTCGGGTGCGAGATCGGATGGGAGATCAAGGGCGGCAAACGCAGCCGGATGCTCCGGAACCCGACCTACACGGGCATCAGCCCGCGCTTCTGGGGCGCGATGGACATGCTTGGCAACCGCGAGGAATGGACGTTCTGGGGCACCCCGAACTGCGGCAAGGGCCAGCCGATCCAGGTCGGCCATACCGGCCACCCGGCCGTCCCGGCGCGGTTCCGCGGGATCCGGGTCGGAGTCCGAGGATGACCTCCGCCTCCACGGCGGGCGCGTCCACGGCCGAGGCCGGGACGAGCCTCGCGTCCGAAGTCCTCGAGCTCGTCCGATCGCGTTCGAAGGACGCCGAGGCAGAGGTCGAGGTCCGCTCGGGTCAGCTCGCGCTCACGCGCTTCGCGAACAGCTTCATCCACCAGAATGTCGCCGAGGACGCCGGCTCCGTGGCCATCCGACTGGCCCTCGATGGCCGCGTCGCCTCGGCTCGGCTCGACGGACCGACGGACCGCGAGCGCCTCGAACGGCTCGTCGGCGGGGTCTTCGACGCGGCACGCGTCAGCCCGGTCGACCCGGACTGGCCGGGGGTCACGGGACCCGCCCCGGCGCCCGAGGTCGAGCACTGGGACGCGGAAACCGCGACCGCGTCCGCTGACGATCGAGCCCGCCGCGTGGCGGCGTTCGTCGCCGCGGCCGGCGGTCTGGAGACCGCGGGCTCCGTGTCGACGCAGGCCGTCACGGTCGTCTGCGCCACGACGGCGGGCCAGGCACTCGCGGGGCGGACGACGATCGCCGCGATCGACGGGATCGCCCGGACGCCGACCTCCGATGGCGTGGCCCGTCACGCCTCGGTGGCGCTCGGCTCGATCGACGGGCGGGCGGCGGGCGCGCGAGCCGTCGGGAAAGCGCGGGCCGCCGCTGATCCCACGGACATGGAACCCGGTCGGTACCCCGTGGTGCTGGAGCCGTCGTGCGTCGCGAACATCCTCACGTTCCTCCAGAACCACGGCTACGGCGGGCGCGTGGTGGAGGAGCACCGCTCATTCGTTCGCCTCGGCGAGGCTCAGCTCGATCCCTCGATCACGATTCGCCAGGACATCGGCCACCCGCTCATGGTCGGGCTGCCGTTCGACGTCGAGGGCACGCCCCGCTTGGCCATCGACGTCGTCCGCGACGGCGTGTCGCTGGCCGTGCTCCACGATCGGCGCAGCGCGCGGAAGGCCGGCGTCCCGAGCACCGGCAATGCGGTCGAAGGACCGAACTCCTTCGGGTTCGTCGCGGCGTCGACCGTCCTGCTCCCCGGCGATCGCAACCTCGATGCCCTCGTCGGCGACCTCGAGCGAGGCATCCTCGTCAGCGACTTCTGGTACACGCGGGTCCTCGATCCACGGACGCTCGTCGTGACCGGCCTGACCCGGAACGGCGTCTGGCTGATCGAGAACGGCCGGGTCGTGCGGCCGCTCAGGAACCTGCGGTTCACCCAGTCCTACGCCGAGGCGCTCGCCCCGGGCGCCGTGCTCGGGGTCGGCTCGGACCTCGGGCTGTTCCCCGAGGGCCACGACTCAGCCCAGCTGGTCCCGAGCCTGCACCTCGCCAGCTGGAACTTCACCGGCGGCGCGAAGGGCTGACCCACGGCCGCGGCGGGCCGAGTCGCGCCGCGGGCACCCAGGGTCAGCGGTCGACCGGCGCCGCGGTCAAGGCTCGAATGCGCCTGGCGGCCCGTTGGCGGAGCACGAATCGCGTGGTCGACGCGAGCTGATGGCTTGACGTTCGCGGCTTGAGCGGTATCCTGCGTGAAACCGCTGAGGAGGCGATACGATGACCAGGCTCTACCACACGCCTCGCGAGGCGGCCGACATCCTCGGCATCAGTGACGATGCCGTGCTCGATCTCATCGGCCGTGGCGACATGCCCGGGTTCCGAATTTCGCCTCGCATCACCCGGATTCCCATCGCTGCGTTCGATCTCTGGCGCGAAGGCTATCGACCTCATCGTCGCCGGGTCTCGATTGGTCCCGCGCGTCGACGCGTTGACGTAGGCGCCGGCGAGCCTCTGCCTCGAGCCCGCGAGCTCGCCGCCCCTTGATCGCGAGCACTGATGCGCTGCTGACCTACCTCGCGGACCTGCTCGAGGAAATCGAACGCTACGCGGTCACGGTCCTGCCGCCGAACGACGCTGATGACGTCGAGCTCGGCCAGGAAGACGACGGTTCGCTGGTGATCGACCTGGAGTGTCGCCCGCCGACCGAACGACGGCCTGCGCCTGTCGAGATGGACGTGTTCGAGCGCTGGCGCCTCGTTGGACCCCATCGCTACGAGCGAACCGACTACAAGTTCGAGCTTCGGCATCACGAGTTGGGGTACCGCCGCGCCTGGCATCGCCACGACGCCGAGGTCTTCCTTGCGGCATTCGATGTCGCGACCCATGAGCATTGCGAGTCCACGCTGGGATACGCCACCTGCGACCACTACTCGGGTGATCCGATCAGGGATGCCAGGCAGGGCTTCCTTCGGGCCTATGACCTCTGGCTGACGAACGGTCAGCCCGACTGCTCCACGCTTCGCTGTCTCGACTAGAACCGCCGATCGCCAACCGACGTCGTCGAGACCGCTGGCGCAGTCGAACACCGCGGCGCCTGCGAGGGCGGCAGGCCCGAACACGGCGGCAGCGACGGTGCTGAAGCGCCGGGTTGGGTGTCCCCGTGGTAACCACCGCGTCGAGGTAATCACGATCCTGTCGACGCCACGGCTGGGGCCGCCCCCTGTCCCGGGAGGTGGCGATCCTCACGCCGAGCAGGACAGAGCTGCCAAACGCGAGCATCGATCGAGGCGGCGTCGCTCGATGCTTCGCCGAGTCACGCAGTCGACGGCCGAGCCGCGGATGCCCGGCGCCGATCGATGAGGAATTGGGCGACAACCGCCGGGACGAACCACCAGCCCCCGAGCGGCATCAGCACGACGAGCGTCAAGCCGAGCCCGATGAGATCCAGTGCGACCCGGGTCGGCGGATCGGGGCGGGCGATCAGGAGGGCAGCGACGACGACGGCGAACGTGACGAGCCAGGCGAGCGCGAGGCCCCATGCCGTGAAGCCACCGCCGACGAGCGGGATGATTGCGCCAAGCACGCCGAGCAGCACTGGCACGAGCGCCACGATGCGGCGCGTCAGGTTGTCGTTCATTCGCTCGACCCTACGACATTGGAGTAGGGCGCTCGCGGTCACGCGCAAGATCGACGCCCGCTGGCACCTCGAGCCATCCCTCTCGAAGTGCACGAGCGACGAGCTCGGTCCGCGAGGCGATCCCAAGCCGCTCGAAGATCCGGCGCAGGTGCGTTTCCACGGTCCGGACACCGATCCCGAGGCGCGCACCAACCTCGTCGTTGCTGCGACCATCCACGACCAACCGGACGACTTCGGCCTCTCGGACGCTGAGGCCGGGGCCCTGCCCGGGTCGGACCCCGAACGCCAGGCCGCCGGAAGCCGCGCGGCGGATCGCGTCGACAAGCTCGGCGATTGGCGCCGTCTTGATGACGTAGCCGGCGGCCCCGAGGCGCATCGCCGCGTCTGCATATTGCGGATAGTCGTAGGCCGAGAGGACCACGATCGCCGGCATGGGCCCAGTGCCTGGGTCTCCGTGCAGCTCAGCCAGGAGGCGCAGGCCACTATCCGCTCCAAGCCGGATGTCGAGCAGCAGGACGTCGATGCCCCCGGCGGCGACAAGATCCTGAGCGTCCGGGACCGAGGCCGCCGTTCCCACGACCTCGACGCCGGGCTGCTGAGCGAGCAGCGCCGCCGTGCCGTCCCGGACGATGGGGTGATCGTCCACGATCGCGACGCGGATGCGAGCGTCGCCTGGCGACGCTCCGCCTATCTCGCCCGCCACTCGAGAGCCACGTGCGTTCCGCCACTGGGCCAGCGGCGGACGTCGAGGATAGCGCCGATCGCCTCGGCGCGCTGCTGCATGTTCAAGAGGCCGAAGCGACCCTGCGCCTCGGCGTTGGCCGCCGCATCCGGTTCGATGCCGGTCCCCGAGTCGTCGATTGACAGGGACGCTCCCTCCTCAGTAGCTCGGTACCGGACTGTGATGGGCGGTCGCCCGTGCTTGACCGCGTTCGCGAGTGCCTCCTGGGCCACCCGGAAGATGCCGAGCTCGACCTGGGGCGGGAGGCGGCTGCCGTCGGCCCGCTCGAGTCGAACTTCGCCGCCCGAGATGCGCTCGATCCGGGTGACGAGCCAGTCGAGGGCCGGGCCGACGCCGAGGTCATCGAGGACCGGCAGTCGGAGATCGCCGCAGATCGCGCGAAGCCGGTCGGACACGGTCCGGGCCATCTCCGCGCCCTCGGCATCCCCGGCCGAGTCGAGGCGCTGGACGAGGAGGGTCAGCTCCTGCAGCGCGTCGTCGTGGATGTCGGCTGCGACGCGAGCCCGTTCGGCCTCCGTCGCGGCGACAACGAGGTCGCGCTGGAGCTGGGCCCGCACCGCCAGTCGCGCAAGGGGACGGATGGTCATCCGCCCGGCGGCAAAGACGGCGAGCAGCCACACCGACAGCGGGAAGAAGAGGTTCGTGCTGCCGTTGCCCGTAAGGAGCGCAACTCCCGGGGTTGCGCCTGCGACCGCGAGCTCGGCGGATTGCAGCAGCCGGCCACTCGGGCTGCTCGGATCGGGCGAGCCCACAGCGGGCGCGGCAGCGGCGATCCCGGGGACGAGCGACGCCGCGGCGCTCAGGGCCATCCACAGCGCGTCGGCCCCGGCGCTCGCGAGTGGCAACCAGGGCCTGAACGCGCCGATCGCCATGGCCGACACGCTGCAGGCGAGGACCGCCAGCCTGATGAACCGGCCCGAAGGCGCTGGCGGCACGCGCTCTGCGAGCTCGAGGCCAAGGAAGCCCAGCGATGCGGGCACGAGCAGGCCGACGAGCGTGAGCGCAGCCGGCGCCCACGTGGCCAGGAGCGGCTGGACCAGCAGCGGCATCGCAATCGCAACCGCGAGCGGGAAGGCCATCGGCTGGAGCGATCGTCCGGCGCGGCCCTGGAGGAGCCACCAGGAACCGACCGTGAGGACCAGCCCACCGGCGATGAACGCCCAGACCGATCGTTCGAGGTCGCTCTGGTAGGAGCCGCCGTAGACGAAGAGGCTGTACGGACTCGAGTCCGGGGAGATCCGAGGGATGTCCGCCGGCCAAACCGCGCCGATCGTGTAGATCCGGGGGCGGGAGACAAGCGCCGTCAGCTGGGCCGCGTCGAGGTGGATCGGCGAGGCGACCGCGGGATCGACCCCGATCGGCTGCTCCGGGACCACGCCGTCCGGAGCGGGCGAGGCGTAGACGTAGGTCGGGAACGTCCAGAGCGCGGTGTCGTTCAGGACGGTGACGACCATCCCGGGCGCGAGGCCCTCGGCCTGGGCCGGGCTGTCATCCGCCACCGAGGCCACGACCACTCGATCGCCGTCGACCTGGAGCTGCAACCCGAAATCGACCCGGTAGTTCACGAGCGCGACGACCCCGCCGAACAGCGCGACACCGGCGAGGGCGATGGCGATGCGGGCCCGAATCAGGGCGGTCACGCCGGGACCGTAGCACCTGGCCCCACCCCCGAACGTCCCTGAAGTCCCGTACACGGGGTCCGGGTGATCTGGGCTTCCGCGTGCGTGCGGGTGGCCCGACGCTGCTCGGGAAGCCGTTGCCTGGGAGGAGCGCATGCCGTACGTCGTGGCCGAGGGCTTGACGAAGCGCTACCGGCGGACCTGGGCGCTACGCGATCTCGACTTGGCCCTGGCCGATGGAGCCGTGACGGCGCTCGTCGGACCGAACGGCGCCGGAAAGTCGACGTTCATCAAGCTCTGCCTTGGTTTCGAGCGGCCGACCCGAGGCCGCGTCCTGATCGACTCCGTCGATCCGAGGCGCAACCGCGGCGGGGCGATTCGCCAGGTCGGCTACGTGCCGCAGGTCCCGACGCTTTACCGGGAGCTGTCGGCGGCGGACCACCTCCGCCTGGCGGCCAGCCTTCGAGCAAACTTCGACGTGGCATACGCGCAGCGGCGACTCGATGACTTGGCGATCCCACTCGCCTCGCGCCCGGGCGAGCTCTCGGGCGGCCAGGCCGCCCAACTGTGGCTCGCGGTCGCGCTCGGCACGCGCGCCGATCCTCCTGCTCGACGAACCGCTCGCCAACCTCGATCCACTCGCCCGTCGCGAGTTCCTCGCGGTCGTCGCCGAAGCCGCTCGATCTGACGGCGTCACGGTGCGGCTCTCGTCACATGTGATCTGGGACGTCGAGCCGATCGCCGATCGGCTCCTGGGGCTGGCGGGAGGCGAGGTCCTCGTTCACGAGGACGTAGCTACCACGCTGGCCTCGCATCGCGGCGGGATCGCGGGCGAGCTCGAGCCGATCGGCGAGCGGGTGTCGCTATTCTCCGATCGGGAGGGTCGGACGCGAGAGCTCCGACGGGTCCGCTCCGGACAGGGGTCCGGGGCCACGCTCGAGGAGGTCGTGATGGGCTATCTCGCCTCACGACGACGAGGGCGGACTCAAAGCGCGACACCCGACGCAACTTCGGAGGTCCCGGCGTGACAGCCGTCGGCTTGACCATTCGAGCCCATCGATTCGAATTCGCGGCCCTCGGCCTCCTGACAGCCGCCGGACTAGGCGGACCCGCCCTCGTACTCGCCCGCCTCATGACGTTCGGGATCCCTGCCAGCTGCTTCATCGCCGGTCCAGCTGTCGGCTCGTGCATTGGGCTCGATCCGCAGATTGCCGCCTACCTCGACTTCGCCGGCTTCTGGGGCGCGCTCGGCCACGCTGCCGTCCTCGTCCTCGCCGTGCTGCCGAGCCTCGTCCTCGGGATGGCGCTCGCGGCCAAGGAGATCGATCGTGGAACGACGGCGTTCGCGTGGTCGCTCACGACGTCGCGCCGCCGCTGGTTCCTGGTGCGCGTCGGACCGGCCGCCGTCGCGATCGTCGCGGTCGGGCTTGTCGGCGGTGCGATGGCCGATCAGATCCAGCGGCTTCGAGATCCGCTCGTCGACCCGATGCGCACCTTCCAGCAGCTGGGCCTGCGCGGGATCGTCGTCCCGAGCCTGGCGCTCGCGGTGTTCGGCCTGACCCTCGCAGCCGGAGCGACGCTCGGCCGGATCCTACCGACCCTGCTCGTCGGCGCGGCCTTGGCATTGGGTGCCGTCGTGGCGGTCAACCTCGCGAGCGAGGCGATGCTCCATACGGAGACCGTCGTCTGGATGCCGGCCAACGGCGACCAGGGTCTGCCCGGCCAGGTCGACTGGCGGACCGTCGACTACGAGGTCATGACGCCGGAGGGCGAGATCATCACGCAATCCGAGGCGTACGCCCGCTACGGCAACGCGCTGTACTTCGGCGAGGAGGTCCCACCCGGCGCCGATCTACCGCCGGGCGCGGTGCTCGTGCGATCCGTCATCTTCGCGAACCCCGGCGACTTGTATCCGTTCGTCGCCGCCCGAATGGCCGTCCTGTATGGCGCCACCGGACTGGTGTCGATCGTCCTCGCCTTCGCGGTCATCGATCGGCGCCGTCCCTGAGTGGCTGCATCGAACGCGCCGAACGGACGCCGAGCCCTGGTCGAGAGTCTGGCCGACGGTATCCATGTGATCGGGATCAGATCGATCGACATCGCCCCGAGCGCCGCCACGGTCGAAATGGGCCTCGTGGAGGCGTTTCGAACGGGAGGAGCCGGTTATGGTCGGGGCGAGAGGATTTGAACGTGTGCTTCCCGTCTATTCGTCGTCGTGCCGGATTGGCTCCTAGCCCGGTAGGCTGTGCCATCTGGTAGACCGTCAAGGGCCTGCCGGCCGGGAGGTTGAAGCCGGGATGGTGCCGGCTGCCGCAATGGCCGAACGGGCCGCACCGGCCGCCATCTGTTTGGCCCAGCTGGGGACTTACGCGCAGGCCGAGGAGGCGGAGCTGGAGCCGCATCGAAATTTGGCCAATCAAGCGGCCGGAGCTGCCACGATGACACGCTAGCTGGCGAGCAGCGTGGCCGGGTCTCCGGTATTAC
>DASUHU010000373.1:0-3231 GCA_036273395.1 Candidatus Limnocylindrales bacterium | reverse complement strand
CGACAAGGGCGAGCTGATGGCCCGGATCTGGGCCGTCGAGGCCTACCGGGCGACGATCGGCGAGCTGCCCTGCCGTGTTCGGTTCCTCGTGGAGGGCGAGGAGGAGGGCGGGGGAGCGAACCTCGGGCGGCTGCTGGACCTCAGGCCGAACGCGCGCCGCGCCGACGGCGCGCTCATCGAGGGCGGCGACATCGATGTCCGAGGCCGGCCCCGGGTCTTCGGCGGTGTCCGCGGGATGGTCGCGCTCCACCTCGTCTGCCGGACGATTGCCTACGACGCCCACTCGAGCCTGTCGAACCTCCTGCCGAGCGCCTCGGTCCGGATGGCCCAGGCCCTCGCGACGCTGTTCGACGCCGGCGGGGCGCCGGCGATCGAGGGTCTCGACACGGGCGTCCGGCCCCCGAGCGCAGCCCAGCTCGCCGCCCTCGGGGCGATCCCGGACGAGGATGTCGACGACCTCCTCGAGGTCTACGGCATCGATCGGTTCATCGGCGGCCTCCGAGGCCAGGACGCGATCCGGCGGCTCCGCCTCAGCCCCACCTGCAACATCCAGGGGCTGTGGTCGGGGTACACCGGGCCGGGTGGCAAGACCATCACGCCTGCCGAGGCCCACGCCCGGCTCGACATCCGCCTCGTGCCCGACCAGGAGCCCGCGGTCATCGCGGACGTCGTGCGGCGCCACCTCGCGAAGCACGGCTTCGGCGAGATCGAGCTCACGATGTTCGACTTCAGCTACCGGGCCTGGTGGACCGAGCCGGACCATCCGATCGTCCAGGCGGCCGTCCGGGCCTCGGAGTCGGTCCTTGGCAAGCCCGCGATCCTCGACCTCTCGTCGCCGGGCACGGCCCCGATGCACGAGGCCTGCGGCCCGTTCAAGGTCCCGGCGACGAGCCTCGGCGGCAGCGACGACGACGTCCGGGTCCACGCGCCGGACGAGAGCTTCAGCCTCGCCTACGCGGCGGCCGCGACCAGGATGACGGCGCGCTTCTTCGACGAGTTCGCCGCAATGTGGAGCGCTCGGCGCGCCGGATAGGTGTGGCCGCGCCTCCCCGCTGTCTGGCAGGCAGCACTCAGTCGGGAACCGCGGCGACTGCTGTCTCCGGTGCTCGCCGCCGACATCCGGCGTCGATGACCGGGCGGGATTCCCGGCCGCGTGCTGCCTGGCAGCCTCGATTCGACGCGATCTCCGGCTGGCCGTTGCGTGGCAGTCTCGCTCGGGGACCGTCGGCGCCGCCCGCGGCCGCAGGGCGCCCGCCGGGTGGATGAATCGAAGAGCCGGCCCGAAGGCCGGCTCCTGATCGTTCGGGCGCGGGTGGCTACGCGGCGCTGGAGCTCGCGGTGTCGCTCGGGGTCGTGCTCTCGGCCGGGGCCTGCGCGTACTGCGGCAGGCTGAACTGGGCCTCCAGCTGCTCGGCCGGCCGGAACCCGACGACGCCCATCGGCTGCTTGCCGGGGGCGAAGAACGCGATCGTCGGGATGCTCAGGATGTTGAACGCACGGGAGAGGCCGGGGTTGGCGTCGACATCGACCTTGACGACGTCGATCGAGCCCTCGTACTTCGCCGCGAGCTTCTCCATCTCGGGCGCCACGAGCTTGCATGGCCCGCACCAGGCGGCCCAGAAGTCGACGAGCGCGGGCTTGTCGCTGTGGAGGACGACGTCCTCGAAGGTGGCATCCGTGGCGGTCTTGATCGCCATGGCGGTGGTCCTTTCTCCCGCTGGGCGGGTGTCGCAGCCCTAGCGGGCGATCTCCTGGAGGAGGTGGTAGGCCTCGAGGACCCGCGGGTCTGTGAGGCGGTAGAAGACGGTGGAGCCCTCCCGCCGGGTGGCGACGAGCCCGGCCGCGCGAAGCACGGCCAGGTGCTGGCTCATGTTCGGGACCTGGCATCGGACCCGGGACGAGAGGTCGCTGACCGACAGCTCGCCGTCGGCGAGGGACTCGAGGACGCACAGCCGCTTGGGGTCGGCCATGGCTCGGCCGATCGTGGCCGCGCGCTGGTACTCGGTCTCGGACGTGCCGAGCTGGATGGTCATCGAGGGCCAAGTATGTCAGCAGTTGCGCAATCTCGCAAGTGAACCCCGCTCGAGCCGGTCGCGCCCGATCGCGCCCGGTCGGGCCGGACGCTCGATGAGCGAGCTCCTCCGGGGGCGACTCGTCCAGTACGCTTCGGCGCGTGCCGGATCCGCTGACCGTGACGCCCGCGCAGGTCCATGCCGCCCGGCAGCGGATCTCGGGCGCGGTCCACCGGACGCCGCTGCTCTCGAGCGCCCGGGCGGCGGCCGTCGTCCGCGACATGACCGGCATCGAGGTCGGCGAGGGTCGCGTCTTCCTCAAGGCCGAGCATCTCCAGAAGACCGGGTCGTTCAAGCCGCGGGGCATGGTCAACCGGCTCCTGACGCTCGCGCCGGCCGACCGACCCAACGGGATCATCACGTTCTCCGCGGGCAACGCCGCCCAGGGCTACGCCTACGCCGGAGCCGCGGTCGGCGTGCCCGTGACGGTCGTCATGCCCGCCGCCGCCAACCCGACCAAGGTCGCGGCCACCCGGGGCTACGGCGCCGAGGTCGTGCTCGAGGGCGCGAACTTCCGCGAGACCGTCGCGGCGATGGAGCGGATCCGCGACGAGCGCGGCCTTCGGCTCTGCCCGCCGTTCGACGACCCGGAGGTCATCGCCGGGCACGGCTCGGTCGGGCTCGAGATCGTCGAGGACCTGCCCGAGGTCGACGTCGTCGTCGTGGCGATCGGCGGCGGTGGCCTCATCTCGGGCGTCGCCGCGGGGGTGCACGCCACCCGACCGGGTGCGCGCATCTATGGGGTCGAGCCGACCGGATCCGACGCGATGTCCCTGGCCCTGGGCGCCGGCGCGCCGGTGCCGCTCATCCCGCAGAGCGTGGCCGATGGGCTGAATGCGCCGTTTGCGGGCGAGTGGACCCTCGCGATGGTCCGGGAGCACGTCGAGGACGTGGTCCGGATCGACGACCAGGCGATTCTCACGGGGGTGCGATTCGGGATGGAGCGCCTCAAGCAGGTGCTCGAGCCCGCGGGAGCGGCGGCCCTTGCCGCGCTGCTCATGGGCGCGATCCCGGTCCGCACCGGCGAGCGCGTGTGCGTGGTCCTCTCCGGCGGGAACCTTGATCTCGCCCGCGCCGGCGAGCTGCTCGCCGCAGGAGCGCCCGCGTGACCGACGCACCGGACGGCCCCTTCGCGCCGCCGGCGATGGTCGAGCCTGCG
>DASUHU010000372.1:0-3696 GCA_036273395.1 Candidatus Limnocylindrales bacterium | reverse complement strand
AGTACGAGGGGACGTTCGCCCTGCCCCAGGCCCAGCTCGATCGGTTCCTCGTGCGGGCGCGGCTCGGCTATCCCGACGACGCCGGCGAGCGCCGGATCGCCGCGCGCTACCGGGCCGCGGCGGAGCCGCTCGACTCGATCGAGCCGATCGCCGACGGACCGCGCGTCCTCGCGCTCCGGGCGCAGGTCCGCCGGACCCGGGTCGCCGACGAGGTCGAGGCGTACGGCGTGGCCATCGTCCGGGCGACCCGAGACCACGAGGACCTCGAGCTCGGGGCCAGCCCTCGAGCCAGCGTCGCGCTGTACCGCGCAGCCCAGGCCAGCGCCGTGCTCGCCGGGCGCGACTTCGTCCTGCCCGACGATGTCAAGGCGATGGCCGAGCCGGTCCTCGCCCACCGGCTCGTGGTCGACGTCGATCGCGCCGTTCGGGGCGCGACGGCCGAGGGTGCCGTGGCCTCGATCCTCGCCGCGGTCCCCGCTCCCCCGCTGCCCGGGAGCTGAGGTCGGCCGGCCGTGCGGCGGATCGAGAGGACGCGCCTCGAGCCGGGGCGACGGACGTGACCGCGCGCGCCGTCGCGGCCCTGGTGCTCGTGCTCGCCGGCGCGATCCTCGGCGTGCCGGCCGTCGCCGTCCTCGGGATCGTGGCCCTGACCGTCGAGATCGTCCATGCGATCTGGAAGGCCCGCGGCCTCGACGGCGTGCGATACGTCCGCCACCTGGCCACGAACCGCCTGCCGTGGGGTGAGGATCTGCCGCTCGCGATCGAGGTCTGGAACCGCAAGGGCCTGCCGCTGTCCTGGCTACGGGTCGACGACGCCACCTCGCTGGAGCTGACGGTCCGGGAGCGACCGACGATCGAGACCGACCAGCTGGGCGTGACCCTCAGGAACACCTGGACGCTCGCGCCGTACGAGCGCGTCACGCGCCATCTCCGGCTGACCTCGCGCCGCCGCGGCGTGTACGGCCTGGGGCCGGCGACCGTCTCGGTCGGCGACCTGTTCGCCCGGTCGGCCGCAATGGTCGAGCTGCCCCGGGTGGACAGCGTGGTCGTCCTCCCGAGGACGGTCCCGACGACCGCCCCGGTTCGGCCCGACCGGTGGGGCGACGCCGATCGCGCCGTGCATGGGCTCCTCGAGGACCCGTCGCGGTTCGCCGGCATCCGACCCTACGCGCCCGGCGACCCGATTCGGCGCGTCCATCACCGCCTGAGCGCGCGCCTGCGCGAGCCCGTCACGAAGCGATTCGAGCCGTCCCGCCGGCGGGACGTCCTGATCGCCCTGGACCTCCAGGTGTCGCGCGGTCCGTCGTGGAGCCTGTCGATCGACGACGACGCGATCGAGGGCCTGTTCGTCGTCGCGGCCTCGATCGTCCGGGCCCTTGCCGCGGAGCACACCGCGTTCGGCCTCACGGCCGCGGGCTTCGCCGGATCGCCCCGGCGCTTCGCGGACATCCCCGTGTCGAGCTCGCCGGGCCAGGCCGAGCGCGTCCTCGAGCTGCTCGCGCGTCTCGCGTCCAGCGCCAACGCCCGGTACGAGACGCTGCTCGCGCGGATCGAGCGCCGGATCCCCGACGGCACGACGGTCCTGGCCCTGACGGCCCGGGACCCGCGGCCGTTCGCGACCGCGTTCCGGCGCCTCGAGCGCGCCGGCTTCGACGTCGTCGTCGTGGCCGCAGGACCGGACGCGGCGGCGAACGCGGCCGCGGCCCGTGGCGCAGGGTTCAGCGTCCGAGCGGCCGTCCTCGACGGGCCGTGGCCGAGCGCCACGACGCTCGCGGTCGGCTAGGACCGGCGCGTGGGCGTGCGAATCCTGCGCTGGGTGCCGCTCGCGCTCGCGGTCGTGGCCGAGGGCGCCTGGACCTGGGTCCTGGCCGGGTTCGCCGACGAGCTCGTCCTCCGGCCGCAGGCCCTCCCGCTGCCGGTGTACGTCGGCGGCGCCGCGGTCGGCGTCCTCGCGGCTCGGCTGGTCAGCGCCCGGCTCGGACCGCGCTGGCCCTGGGTCGCGCTCGGATTCGTGCTCGTCGCGGCCGCGATCGGCGTCCTGGCCGCGGTCGGATCGCGCGACGTGCTCCTCGCGCGCGGGGTCTTCGGCGTGCTTCGAGCCGTTCGACTGAACCCCGGCGGCGTGCTGCTGGGTCTCGCGGTCCTGCGGGGCTTCGGGCATGCGCACCTGCCCCTGAGCGAGGAACGGCTCGGGCGCCTGCTCGTGGGTGGGATCGCGACGATCGCGATCCTCGCCCTCGTGGGCTCGCTCGTCGGCGAGCCATCCCGGTCCCGTTTCCTCGCGGATGCGCTGACCGGCGCGCTGCTGTTCAGCGCCAATGCCCTCCTGGCCCTCGCCCTGACCCGGCTCACGGTCGTAGCGGGTGACTCCGGGGCCGACTGGGCCAGCAACCCACCGTGGCTCGGCCTCCTCCTCGCTCTCGTGGCGGCTGTCGAGGTGCTGGCCGCGCCGGCGGCCGGGATCATCGGCTCGACCGTCGAGCTCGTGTTCTGGCTGTCGATCGGACCGATCCTCGTCGTCGGGCTCATCGTCGGCTGGACCCGGAATACGCTCCGGGCCGTCGCTCTGGTCCTGGTCCTCGCCGTGATCTTCGTCGTGATCCTGCCATTCGTGGCCGGGACGGTCGTGCGGGTGATCGGGAGCTCGGGCGTCGCGACCGGCATCGCCAGCTCGACGCAGCAGGTCGATCCGGGGGTCGCCACGGTCAGCCTGGGCCTGGGCGGCATCGCGGTGCTCGCGATCGTCCTGCTCCTGATTCGATCGTGGATGCGGCGCGTCCAGGCGGCTCCCGACGACCTCCTCGACACCCGGACGATCGATCGCAGCGGCGACGGGGTCGCCCGAAGCTGGCGGCCGCACCTGCCCTTCCGCCCGGGGCCGCACGATGCGGTCGCCGCGTATCGACGCCTCCTCGAGGAGCTGACCGGGCGGCCGACGGTTGCCCGCTCCGCCGGCGAGACACCGGCCGAGCATGCCCGGCGCCTGCGGGGCGATGGCTGGGGTCGGTTGGGGCTCGAGCTCCTCGCGGCCGACTACGAGCTCGTCCGATTCGCGGGCCGGACGCTGTCCGGGAGCGAGGACCGCCGCGGCATCCGTCGCTGGCGCCGGCTCCGCGAGGATCTGCATCCCGCGCCGATCCTCCGGCCCGAGCGGACCATCCGGGGCCCGCGCCGGCGGGCCCTCGAGCTGGCCGACGAGCTCGCGGAGGATCTCGCGCTCCAGCCGAGCCCGGGCCCGGGCGACGCGACCCGCGCGGATGCCGGCGCGGAGGGCGGCGCTCGGCACGAGTCCGGCGACCGCGAAGGGACCGGCCGGCCCGGGGGCGAGCTGCGCCCCTGATCGCCTGCGCCCCTGATCGCCCGGATCAGGCCGTCGGCCGGTCCCCGAAGAGCGCCCGCCCGAGGCGCACGATCGTCGCCCCCTCCTCGACCGCGACCTCGAAGTCGTCGGTCATCCCCATCGACAGCTCCGGCCCGAGGCGCGGATCGGCCGTCCGCAGGCGGTGTCCGAGCTCCCGCAGGGCGACGAACGTCGGTCGCGCGTCGTCCGCCCGGTCGACGAGCCGGCCCACGGTCATGAGTCCCTCGACCGTGAGCCGCTCGAGGCCGACGAGGGCGGGCAGGTCCCCGGCCAGCGAAGCCGGATCGAAGCCGGATTTCGACGGATCGCGATCGACGTTCACCTGGAGCAGCACG
>DASUHU010000371.1:0-2363 GCA_036273395.1 Candidatus Limnocylindrales bacterium | reverse complement strand
TGCCTGGCAGCGGGCGACGCGGCGGGGACCCGGGAGCTTCATGGCCGAGCCGTCGCGGTTCCTGCTCGAGATCCCGCCGCAGCTCATGACGGGGCCGCGCCTGACGGCGGGCGCGGGCGGCGGCGCGGGCGATGGCGAGGGGCCGGGCGAGGGCCGGATGGACGATCTCGACCTCGTGTTCGGCCGCGGCGCCACGCGCTTCGGGCGCTCGACCCGGCCGGGCGGCGCGGCCTGGCGCGAGGGCAGCGGCCGGCCCGGCGCGCCGCGCAGTGGCGAGGCCTTCCATCCCGGCCGGGATCTCGCCGCGAAGCGCGACGCGTTCGCCGCGGGGGCGAGATCCGGCTCGTTGCGGCCGAGGTTCGGATCCTGGGACGCGGACGGACCGGGGTTCGACGACGATGGCCCGCAGGCCCCGGCCTGGGCCGGCGAAGGCGGCGCGACCCCGAGGCCCGCGACGGCGCCGGGGCCGGTCGCCCGGCCGATCGTGCCGGGCGAGCGCCGCTACCGTGATGGCGACCGCGTTCGGCACGCCCGCTGGGGCGACGGGATCGTGGTGACCTCGAAGCTGACCCGGAGCGACGAGGAGGTCACCGTGGCCTTCCGGGATCCCCAGGTCGGTCGCAAGACCGTGCTCGCCTCGATGGCCAACCTCGAGCTCGTCGGCTGACGGCGTGACGGACCTGCTGCCGGCGGTCGATCTCGAGCCGATCGTCGAGCTCGCCGACTTCGAGCCGATCGCGCGGGAGCGGATGGCCGGTCCGGCCTTCGACTACCTCGCCGGCGGATCGTGGGACGAGATCACGCTCGCGGAGAGTGTCGAGGCCTGGCGGCGCCTCCGATTCGTGCCGCGGGTCCTGACCGACGTCCGGTCGGTGGACACCGGCAGCCACTTCCTGGGCCGAACGTTCGCGATGCCCGTGGCCATGGCGCCGATGGCCGCCCAAGGCCTGGCCCACCCCGACGGCGAGCTCGAGGCGCTGCGCGGCGCGGCCGCGGTCGGGATGCCGTACTGCCTCTCGACCTCGTCGTCGCGCAGCCTCGAGGAGGTCGCGGCAGCCGCGCCCGACGCGGAGCGCTGGTTCCAGCTCTATCTCGTCCACAGCCTCGAGTGGAGCCGGTCGCTCGTCGAGCGAGCCGAGGCCGCCGGCTATCGAGCGATCGTCATGACCGTCGACCTCCCGGTCCTGGGCTACCGGGCGCGTGATCGGCGTTCTGGCTTCGCCCTGCCGCGGATGCCCCACATCGACGCCGCGAGCGAGGGCCGGCGGACGCGCTACGGCGGACTCGAGGAGCAGCACGAGCTCGGCCTCGGCTGGTCGACCGTCGAGGACGTCGCGAGCTGGAGCTCCCTGCCACTCGTCCTCAAGGGCGTCCTCTCGCCGGAGGACGCCCGGCTGGCGGTCGAGGCCGGGGTCGCCGGGATCATCGTCTCGACCCACGGTGCGCGCCAGCTCGATCGCTCGATCGCGACCGCCGACGCGCTTCCCGCGGTCGTCGATGCGGTCGGCGGGCGGTGCGAGGTCTGGGTCGACGGCGGGATCCGCCGCGGACTCGACGTGATCGCCGCGCATGCCCTCGGCGCGAGCGGCGTGCTCGTCGGGCGGCCGTTCTACTGGGCCCTTGCCGCCGGCGGGGCCGCGGGCATCGAGCGCGCCGCGGCCATCCTGTCCGAGGAGGTCGAGCTCGGGCTGTCCCTCGTCGGCTCCGCCAGGCTCGCCGACCTCGATCGATCGCTCCTCGCCTAGCGGCGGGTCGCACCCTCGGGCCGGTGCCAGGCGGTGTAGCGCGGCGGCCAGGCGTTGCGGCTCTCGCGCTCGCCGAGGATCGCGTCGTCGATGAGGAACTCGTAGGCCGGCGCGTCGCCGACGGTGAACGGCCAGCGGCCGCCGAGGCGCTCCCTGGTCGCGTCGTCGACCCGGCGGACCCGGCCTCGGAGCGTGAACTCGTCGGGGTGCTCCGCGTCGGGGTAGGCGTGGAGCGCGAACCGCCCGTCCTCGTCGAGGTCGCGCTGCTTCGGCGACGCGAGGATGAACGCGAACACGCCACCGTCGGCGACCTCGATCGCGATCGGGTGGATCCGCGGCGGCGCGTCGTCGCGGACCGTGGCGAGGAGCGCCTCACCAGCGCCCGTGCGGTACAGCAGCTCGCGGCCACGGGAGGCCACCCGCGGCGCCGCGTGCTCGAGCTCGCTCCAGGTGGCTCCACGGTCGGTCATCGGGACGCTCCTCTCGTGGTGGTCGTCGCAGTGCCTCCGATGATGGCGCGTCGCGGTTGGACCGTCGTGCGCGGGTATCCTCGGGCCCGTGACCGACCTCGGATCGCCGCCCGCGAGCGAGCCCGCCGGCGATGGCGCCTCGGACCCT
>DASUHU010000370.1:0-2142 GCA_036273395.1 Candidatus Limnocylindrales bacterium | reverse complement strand
AGCCGACCCGGGTGTGTCCCTGGAGGAGCACGCGGGCCGTCATCGTGAGCCCGTCGGCCGAAGCGGTGGCCGCGAGGGGAAGCATCGGGAGCAGCCCGAAGACGAGGGCGACGATCAGTCGATGCGTTCGATGCGTCGGCTGCGACACGCGGTCTCCTGCCTGGGGGGCGCCGTGGTTCCTCAGACGACGCCGGGAGGCGGCCGGAAGTTGCGTCGAGGGCCGCTATCGTACGATCCCCGATCGTGCCCACCGTGCAGCCGTTCCGTGCGCTTCGCTATGCCCCGGAGGTCGTCCCGGACCTCGCGGCGGTCATTGCGCCGCCGTACGACGTCATCGATCCGGACGCCCGGCGCCGGCTCGCGGCGCGTGACCCGCGCAACATCGTCCGCCTCGACCTGCCGATCCCCGAGCCGGGCGACGAGCCGGACGAGCGCTACCGCCGGGCCGCGCGCCTCCTCTCCGCCTGGCGCTCGGACGGCACGCTCCATCGCGACCCGCGACCGTCGCTCTATCCCTACGAACAGACGTATCGCGTGCCCGGATCCGACGTCGAGCACACGCGCAGGGGCGTGTTCGCGCGCGTCGGGCTCGAGGCCTTCGGGCCCGATGCCGGGATCCGGCCGCACGAGCGGACGCTCGCGGAGCCCAAGGAGGACCGCTATCGGCTCCTCCGCGCGACAGGCGTGAACACCAGCCCGGTCGTCGGCATGTACGACGACGCGTCGGGCGTCGTCCCGGCGTGGCTGGAGGGCCTCGCGGACCCGCCGGTCGGCGATGTTGTCGACGAGGACGGCGTGCGGCATCGTCTCTGGCGCGTCCCGGCGGACGACGACTCGCTCGGCCCGGTGCTCGCCGCACTCGGATCGAGCCCGATCACGATCGCGGATGGGCACCATCGCTACGAGACCGCGCTGCGCTACCGCGACGAGCGGATGACCGGAGCCCCGGCAGCGGAGGAAGCTCCCGGCTGGGCCTCGATCCTCATGCTCCTCCTCGAGCCGGTGGCCGGACCGCTCACGGTGCTGGCAACGCATCGCGTTCTCCTCGGGATCGCCGGAAGCGACCACGCCGGGATGGACGCATTGCCGGAGCTCTTCGAGATCGAACCGATCCATCGCGACCGCCTGGCCGGCGCCTTCGAGCCCGGCGCGGCCGGCGCCGGCGGTCGCGGCCGGTTCGGCCTGTGGACGCGCGACGGTGGATTCCTCCTCACGGCCCGGCGGCCTGCCTTCGAGGCCCTGCTGCCTGAAGGCGGTCCGGCGCTGCGCCGGCTCGACGTGAGCCTCGCGGGATCCGCGATCGAGCGGCTGACGGGGATCGACGCGGTCGCCACCGAGAGCGGCAGAATCCGCTACACGAAGGACCCGGTCGAGGCGATCCGCTGGGTCGACGAGCAGGCCGACGGCGCGGATGCCGCCCTGCTCCTCGAGCCGACCCCGGCCGCCGACATCGTCGCCGTCGCCGCCGAAGGCGACGTCATGCCCCAGAAGAGCACGTACATCTACCCGAAGGCCCTGACCGGCCTCGTCATCAACCCGCTGGAGTAGCCCGCATGCCCGACACCACGCCCGACGACATCCTCGCCCGGGCCCAGGTCCCGACCGTGAACGGCCGCCCGATCCGGAAGGACGAGATCGAGCTGCCCGCCCGTGGGGTCTACATCGAGTCGTGGCTGCCGGAGCGCCGGTCGCGGCGGAAGCCGCTGCTCTTCGTCCACGGCGAGCTCGCCGGCTCGTGGGCCTGGGAGCGGTTCCTCGGCTACTTCGCGGCCCGCGGCTGGGAGGGCCACGCGCTCAACCTCCGGAACCACTACTGGAGCCAGACGGCCGAGCCCGAGGAGCTCTCGTTCGAGTCGTACGTCGACGACGTCGCCGCGGCGATCGACCGGCTGGGACCGGGGGTCGTCGTGGTGGGCCACGGGATGGGCGCCCTGCTCGCGCTGAAGGCCGCCGAGCGCCGGACGATCTCGGGGCTCGCGCTCATCGCGCCGGAAGCGCCGCTCGACATTCGAGGCCGGGCCGAGCCGCACGAGATCCGGGACGTGCCGGAGGTCTACGGCAAGTCGCTCATCGGCTGGGCGACGCTGCCGGAGCGGCTCCGGCGCGATCACCCCGACCTCACGCTGGCCGACGTCCTGCGGA
>DASUHU010000369.1:0-16748 GCA_036273395.1 Candidatus Limnocylindrales bacterium | reverse complement strand
GTCCACGAGCTCGATGTCGAATGGAGCTGGCGCGAACGCCTCCGAATCGGCCGGTTCCCGGATGCCGACGACCTCGACCCCAAGGCCTATCCCGATCTCGATGCCCTGGTCGACCACTGGCGTCGCGACGAGGACGAGATGCGGGCCTGGCTCGATGGGCTCACCGACGAGCAGCTGTCCGCGCCGTCACCCTCGGAGCGACGCTCGCTGCCGTTGTGGTACTTCGTCATGCACCTCGTGACGCATGGCATCCAGCAGCTGTCCGAGGCCGCGGTCCAGCTGACGCACGACGGCCAGAGCCCGGGTGAGATCGGGTTCCTCGAGTTCGTCGAGGATCGGGTTCGATCGGGCGCGGAAGGCTGACGCGGGCCGGGCGGGCCGCCTTGGTATGATCCCGCCTCCGACCGGGTCGTCCGGTCGCCGGCGCCGCATTCGTCTAGTGGCCCAGGACACCGCCCTCTCAAGGCGGAGATCACCGGTTCGAATCCGGTATGCGGTACCAACCCAGTTGTGTCGGGGAAGGGGAACCCACATGTCGCGCCGGTCGCCCTCGCGATTCGATCGATTCGGCTGGCTCGGTGCCGCGATCGGGGCGGCGATCATCCTCGGCGCGTGCAACAGCGCCGCCTCGCCGGTCGGCTCGACGGGCACCACGGCGTCGCAACCGGTCCCGACCGAGGCCTCGACCCCAACCGCCGCCGCATCCGAGCCGGAGTCCTCGCTCCCGGAGGTCACCGCGGTCCCGACCGCCATCGATCCCTGCCAGGTCGTCACCCAGTCGGAGGCATCCGCGCTCGCCGGCACGTCATTCGGCGCCGGCGAAGAGACCACGACGAGCGGCAACGCCAAGATCTGCACGTACGGCAGCCAGACCCTCAATGTCCTGAACGTGGACGTCGCGCTCGCACCGGATCAGGCGACCATCGCCGCGGGCGAGGCCGAGGTCGAGTCGCAGCTGCAGCAGTCCGTCTCGGAAGGCCTGACGAAGACCGACCTGACCGGCATCGGCGACAAGGCCGTGTACCTCGCCGCGAGCCAGACCATCTCGGGTCAGACGGTCAGCGTTGCCGCGATCTACGTGGTCAAGGGCCTGACCTTCCTGGCGATCAGCGACGTCGTCGCCGGCAGCCCGGCTCCCACCTTGGCCGCGCTCCAGGCCCAGGCCACGACGAGCCTCAGCCGGCTGCCCTGAGGCCGCGCGTGGCCCAGGACCCGAGCGTGCGCCGGCTCGTCATCCTGACCGAGGGCGAGTTCGGGCCGCACCACGCCAAGACCGCCTGGGGCGTGATCCGCTACGGGACCGATCCCATCGTCGCGATCCTCGACTCCTCGATCGCGGGCCGGAACGTCTCGGAGTGGATCCCCGGCCGGGACATTCCGGCGGTCGCCACGCTCGAGGACGCGCTTGCCCTGCCCGAGCCGCCGACCGCGCTCCTCATCGGGATCGCCCCGACTGGCGGTCGCCTGCCGGACTCGTGGCGGGCCACGATCCTGAGCGCGATCCGCCACGGCATGGAGATCCATTCGGGGCTCCACACGTTCATCGGCGACGACCCCGAGTTCGCAACTGCCGCGGCCGACTCCGGCGTCCGGATCGTCGACTACCGGCGGCCGCCGGAGCGCAAGGAGACCGCGGTCGGCCGGCGCCATGCGCCCGGGAAGCGCGTGATCCTGACCGTCGGGACCGATTGCGCGATCGGCAAGATGTCGGTCGCCTTGGAGCTCCGGAAGGCGGCCCTGGCGGCCGGTGACCGGGCCGTGTTCGTCCCGACGGGCCAGACCGGGATGATGATCGACGGTTGGGGTGTTGCGGTCGACCGCGTCATCAGCGACTTCGTCCAGGGCACCGTCGAGTGGCTCGTCGGTGAGGGCGAGTCGAGGGGCGACTGGATCATCGTCGAAGGCCAGGGCTCGCTGGACCATCCGGCCTACTCGTCGGTGACGCTCGGGCTCATCCACGGATCGACGCCCCAGGCCATGGTCATGGTCCACAAGCCCGGCCTGCCGGCCCACGACTTCGACCACCTGCCCGACGTCTCGTTCCCGATCGCTCGCCTGCCGGAGTTCATCCGGCTCCACGAGACCGTGGCCGGCCTCGTCGCGCCCTCGAAGGTCGTCTCGATCGCGCTCAACACGATGCTCTACCCGGACGAGGCCGAAGCCCGCCGCGTCATCGCGGACGTCGCCGCCGAGACCGGCCTGCCGGCCGACGATCCGGTGCGATTCGGTGGAGAGCGGCTGTGGGCGGCGACCCGCGAAGCGGTCGACGCGCTGCCCTGGGTTGCGGCCCAGCAGCCGGAGGCGGCGGAGGCGGCGGCCCCGGCGTGAGCGCCGGCACTCGAGTGAGCCGGGGCGCGACCGAGACGCGCCACCTCGCGCTCCGTCACGAGACGCGCCACCTCGCCCTGCGCGAGCCCTTCCGGATCGCCCGATCCAGCCACGGCGCCGGGCAGCGGGTCACGACCGTCATCGTGGAGCTGCGGGATCCGCGCCACCCGTCCCTCGTCGGCTACGGCGAGGGCTATCCGGACCGCTTCTACGGCGAGACGCCCGAGACGATGGCCGCGATCTTCCCCGACCTGCTCGCCGTCATCGGCGAACCCGACTGGAGCAGCGAGGGCCTCGATGTGGCCTCGCGCCGGCTCCAGGGCTCCATCCGCTGGAACGGGGCCGCGAAGTGCGCCCTCGACGTCGCGCTCCACGATCTCGCAGGCAAGGTTCTCGGGCAGACCGCGCCCGAGCTCGTCGGGGTCGACGGGCTGCGGCCTCCGACGGATTTCACGATCGGCCTGGATGCGCCGGATGTCGTGGCCGAGCGGGCGCGACGCGCCGGCGCCTTCCCCGCGCTCAAGATCAAGGTCGGGGGGCCGGCCGACCTCGAGACCCTGCGCGCGGTCCGGGCGGTCTACGACAAGCCGATCCGGGTCGACGCGAACACGGGCTGGACGCCCGATGTCGCCCGGACCCTCGTCGACGAGCTCGTGGACCTCGGGGTCGAGCTGATCGAGCAGCCATTCCCGGCGGGCCGCCTCGACTGGCTCGCGGCACTCCAGCGCGAGTCGCCGCTCCCGATCGTCGCGGACGAGTCGTGCGTGACGGAGGACGACCTCGACGGCCTCGTGGGCGTGGTCGCCGGCGTGAACGTGAAGCTGGCCAAGTGCGGCGGCCTGGGACCGGCGGCCCGGATGCTGCGGCGGGCGCGCGATCTGGGGTTCCGGGCGTTCCTGGGCTGCATGGAGGAGACCTCCGTTGTCATCGCGGCCTCGGCCGCCGTCGCGCCCCTCGCGGAATGGATCGACCTCGATGGCAACCTCCTCCTGGCCGACGATCCGTTCGCCGGGCTGACCCTCGGCGACGACCATCGCTGGCAGCTCTCGGGTCGGCCCGGGCTCGGGGTCGAGCCCCGCACCTAGGCGGGCGGCGCCCGATCGCTGCCTCTCGCGACCTCACGGGCGCGCCGCGGGGCCTGTGGAAAAGTTCGTGGACGAAAAGGTGGAGAACCCCTCTTCCGGCCGGTCGCCGCCCGGCCGTACCATCCCCGCCATCGGTGGCGCCCCTCCGGGAGCGGGCACGCCGACCCAGGACTCATCACCGGGGCAACGGTCACGTTCGCCGTGCGCCGCGGGCTGGCATCGCGCGCCCCGCGACAGATCGTCGTGCGGGCGGTCGGAGGAGGAAGGCATCGATGGTCGCGCGCCCCGCGCCCGCGCGTGCACTGACCGCCGAAGCGGTCGAGTTCGTCCGGTTCTGCTACTCGAGGCGGAAGGTCGGGTGGCCCGAGCTGTACGACGAGATGTGCGCCGTCGCCGGCCGGGGGCTGTACCGCGGCTGGGGCCCCGACGAGCTGGCGCAGGAAGGCATCGGCTTCGGCCTGGCCGAGATGGGCTCCCTGGCGAGCGCGGTCTGCGAGATCGTCGCCGAGGACCGGGCCCGGGCCAAGTCGCCGATGGGGGCGCCTCGCTCCTCCGTGGTTCGCTCCGTCGCCGCCGGCGCCTGACCTCCGTCGAGGGTCTCGCGCCCTCGCACGAGCCGGTCAGGCCCGGATGCGGCGCCTCGCCATCTCGCCCTCGATCTGGCGCTCGGCCTCGACGTACAGGTCGATCTGCTCGCGGAGCTCGTTCGCCTCGGGGGCGTAGAGGTGGACCTGCTGCTGGAGGATGTAGCTCAGGCGCCGGCTCGTCATCCGGACGTGATCGAGGTTCTTCATGAGGACGAGCGGGTCCATCGAGGCCAGGTCGCGCGCGTCGTACATCGACTTCACGCCCGGATCGTAGCCGGTCGCGGCCTCAGAGCGAGCGGAGCCTGGGCGGCCAGGTCCAGTCGACCGGCAGCGAGGCACCCGCGACCGCCCGGCGGCGACCGACCTCCGTCGCGGCGAGCACGAGGAATCGATCGGTCTGCGTGGCCCGACCTGCCTCCTCGCCCCAGAGCTGGGTCATCTTGCGGTGCGCGTGGACGTCGTCCGAGCCGATCCCCGCGAGGGTGAACCCGGCCGGCCGGGCCGCGGACTCCCAGACCTGCTCCGCGAGCCCGAGGCCGCTCGAGTCGGCGCGACCCCTGTCCCGGCCCACGTCGCCGATCACGAGGACCGCGATCCCATCCTCGGTCATCGCCGGTCGAAGGTCCGCGAGGACCTCGCCCATGAACCCGAGATACGGCTCGCGCCGGTGGGCATCGTCGAGCGTCCGATCGATCTCGGCGGCATCGACGCCAAGGAACCAGCTCCGGAGCCAGTTGTAGTAGCCGTACTTCACGACCCGGAGATAGGGCGGCGAGGTCACCACGAGGCGGGCGCGAGCGGGCAGGCCCCTGGCCCGGAGCGCGGCGCGGCTTCGCGTCCCGGCGTCGCGAGCGTCCCCGAGGAGCGCGATGCCGGTCGCCATTGGGAGCGGGTCCCGGAGCACCCGGCCGAGCTTGGCCTCGAGCAGCGAGAACAGGTCGCGCTCGGGCGATCGATGGCCTGTCCGGGCGGCGTAGTCGCGAACGTACCGAGGCGCCATCGAGAACGTGTTCGGCATCAGCGTCGAGAGGTACGACGGCGTCTTGCCGTGCAGGATCCCGGTGATCGCCGCGGCCAGGAACCGATCGACGCGAGCGTCGAGATCCAGCGCCGATTTCGCGAACAGGACCTGGGCGAACGTCCGGGGGTGGAACGCCAGGGCCACCTCGGCCGGCACGTCCATCGGATCCGCCTGGACCGACTCGGCCCGCTCCAGCCACGTCGACGCGCTCGCCGCCCATGCCAGGCGCAGGACCGTGAGCCGCGTCCGAGCCTCGGCGGCCGACGCCGGCTCGAGCTTGGCCGCCGTCAGCAGGTGGGCGAGGGGATTGAGGTCGTTCCCGACACCGACCCGGCCGCCGACCACGGCCTCGAGGGGTGTCGTGCCGCGGCCCGAGAACGGATCGAGCACGACATCACCGGGCCGGCTGTAGCGAGCCACGAAGGCGTGGGCCAGGCTCGCCGGGAAGCTCCCGAGGTAGGAGCACATCGGATGGAGGCTGTGACCCCAGAGCCGTCGCTGGGCCTTCCACTCGGGCTCGATGGCGAGCGCCGGCAGAGCTTCGAGCGCTGATTGGGTGGCGAGGGCAGGGGAAGCGTCGTCGGGCCCCGACACGTGCCTGGTTCAGGCTCCCTGGTGCGGCCCTCGGTTCGAGGGGGCCGGGAGCATAGCACGGGCGAATCGGCGCCCCGCGCGAGGCGGAGCGCCGCTGGAACACCGACTAGAGGTGGATCGCTCCGAGCAGGAGCAGCACGAGGAAGATCACCACGAGCAGGCCGAGAAGCCCGGTTCCGCCCGTGTAGTACCCGCCCCACGACGCCCGATTGCCGTAGCCGAATCCCCCGAACAGCAACAGCAGGACCACGAGGACGATCAACAGCCAGAGCATTCGATCGATCCCTTCCTTTCCGCCGCCGGAGGCTGCGACCAGACGCCGGCAACGGTCGGGAGGCTACGGATCGAGGGTGCCCGCGAGCGTCACACGAGGTCGCGCCATCGACACGGCGGCATCGAAATTGGGCCGCGCCCACTCGACGGGTTCGGGGCGGGCCTTCAGACTGGGCCGCCGCGGTCCCCGTAGCTCAGTGGACAGAGCAACCGCCTTCTAAGCGGAAGGTCGCAGGTTCGAATCCTGCCGGGGACGCCACCCACGCTCCCTGAGAGCACGCGCTTCGTGGCGGTGTGGTCTCTGGTCCAACACCAGATGCTCTGAGACCCACCGCATGATGCCCGTAGCACCCCCCAAGATCCGGGCTTCTGCACGGATCACCTTTGACTACCCCGCCTCGCGACCCGTTGAATCCGCCACGGAGGAACTGGTGCACCTATAGGCAAGGAGCAGCCAGTGGCCGCAAGACGAACCAACCCCGGGCTCGACCTGGCCCGCATGCGGGCCTCATTCGACCTTCGCCTGCGGGGCGAGGCCAAGAGCCCCCGCACCCTCAAGATCTACGTCCGCCGTCGACGGGCTCAACGACTTCCTGAACGAGAACGCCTACCCAACTGGCGTTCGCCTCATCACCCGCGACCACATCGCGGCCTACATGGCCTGCCTCGCCGACAAGGGCTGGAAGCGGTCGACGAGGAACCAGACCCACAGGTCCCTGGTCCAGTTCTGGAAGTTCGTCCGCGAGGCCGGCGAGATCGGCAACACCAACCCCATGGCCGGCCTGAGGGCACCGCGCGTCCCCGAGGTCGTTGCAGCCCACCGTCACGGCCAACGACTACAAGAAGCTGAGCCGCTCGATCCGCGGCACCAGCATGGCGGCCAAGCGGGGCCGGGCCCTGGTCTAACTCCTGTGGGACAGCGGCATGCGCCGCGGCGAACTCCCCGGGATCAAGCTCGCGGACCTCGACATCCGAGCGCGGCTCCTATTGGTCACCGGCAAGGGCGGCCACCAGCACCCGACCACCTTCGGGATCATTAGCGCGAATCTGCTCGACACCTACATCCGGGGGCGCGAGGCCATGGCTCGACGCCCGCGGTCGGCGCGATCCATCGTTCGATCTAGATGTAGTCCCCACAGACATCGTTGACACAGTGAGAGCCCTCTGATCCGGTTGGGGTGTCAAAAGCTCCAAACGGGAAGGAGGGCTCTCGTGGCGAATCCTAGAGCGCGCCTGTCGGTGTTCAGCCGGCAGCTCCTGGTGCACCGTGTCGCGGCGGGCTGGCCGGCGGCACACGTCGCGGAGCAGCTCGGGATCAGCCGGGCGACGGCGTACAAGTGGATCCGCCGGTATCGGGTCGAGGGTGAGGCCGGGCTCGTCGACCGGAGCTCCCGGCCGCGTCGCTCACCGCGTCGCCTGAGCGAGATGGCCGAGGCCGAGATCCTCGCGGCGCGGGCCCGGTGGCGATACGGACCCGACCGGCTGGGCCCGCTCCTCGGCCGGCCACCCTCGACCGTCCACCGGGTCCTGGCCCGGCGGGGCTTCAGCCGCCTTCGGGACGCCGACCGGGTGACGACGGCACCGGTCCGCTATGTCGCCTGCCACCCGGGTGCCCTCGTCCACCAGGACCACAAGAAGCTCGGCCGGATCCCCGACGGCGGCGGCTGGCGGGTCCGCGGTCGCCGAGCCGAGACGCACAGCCGCGGCCGCGGCTATGACCACCTCGAGGTCATCGTCGACGACGCGAGCCGCTACGCGGTGGTCGTCTCCGTCGCCGACGAGACCGGCGCCAGCGCCAGCTCCGCCGAGATCGCAGCCGCCGCGTTCGCCCGGCTCGGCATCCGGATTGAACGGGTCCTGACCGACAACGGTCGGGCTTATCTCAGCCATCGCTATCGGGACCAACTGGCCGCCCTCGGCGCCCGCCACAAGCGGACCCGGTTGTATCGGCCCCAGACCAACGGCAAGGCCGAACGGTTCATCAAGACCCTGCTTGCCGAGTGGGCCTATGGCCGACCGTATACGACGAACGCCGACCGATCCGCGGCCCTGCCGACGTTCGTCGATTTCTATTGCGAAGCCGACCCCACACCGCGATCGCCGGACGCTCACCCATCGACGTCATCAACAACGTCTCTGGGGAACACATCTAGACCCGTCGACACCGAGATCCACAGGGGTGGCCGACGCTGGAGTCTGCTATGCGCGAACCGGCCGCACATCGCCATTGACGACCTAGCTTGATGGGTCCATCCTCGTGGCTCGGGGCTGTGTGGGCCCAGGCGTCCGCGCTACAGGCGGTTGGCGATGCGATCCTCGCCGCACAAGCGCTGGCTACGTCCTTTGCTCGTGGCGCCGGTTGCGCTCGTCCTTGGGGCGTCCGTTGCTCTCGGTACAGCTGGAGCTGCGCGCCTGCTCACGACGGGGGCGACACCCGCGCCGACGCTAATGGATTGCGGTCCAGGCGTTCCCCTCGTCAAGTGCAATGAGTCCCTCTACTCGCCCAACCCGGCGTTAACCATCCCGCCTGCAGCGGGTGGAGTCCCGTCAACAGCCGCGCCCGAGACTTCGGCGTGCGGTCCGAGCTTCTTCGACCTTGACCAACTCCAGAGGTTGAGCGCCCAATTTGGTTCGATCGAGTGCTTCCAGTTCGTCGGGTCAATGTCTTGGATCGTGATCGGGGACGGCATGTCCCTGACGGCACCTGTGGATCAGGCAACCCCGGGCGGGGCGATAGTGGCTGTCTTGACCTGCGCTGCCGGAGATAAGGTCTGTACCGATCCGACCGGCAGCCACGATTTTGGCGCCTTTCGCGTCTCGTATCCACCTAGTCCCTCGAGTGGTCGAACGCAGCTCCAATTCACAGAGAGCCAACGGTTCCTCGTCATCTACGACGCCTACTGCGGACTCTTTACGTTCGATACCTCGACCATGAAGTGGTACCAGCCGCAAGCGACCATCCGACAGAGCCTGTTGAGCGGTGGCACAGCAACGCAGGTCGAGGTGCCGGCCAGCGTCTCCGGCACGACGGCACTAGCAAACTCGGCCCCGGCCGGGACCAACGACTGTCAGGCGATTGCCCCATGAATAGGGCGTCGCGGCCGAGTCTCTCCGCGAGGCGCGGCTTCCGAAACTGGATTCCGGCAACTGTCGCAACGGTGGCTCTTCTTGCTAGCCCAGGACTTATCACTGCCCAAAGCAGCCCGTCGCCAAGCTGGTACATGTACGACTCTCGACCCTACAACGGTTATCCACCTAAGTTTCCGGGAGAGTCTGGTGCCCCCAAGCCGTCGTGGTAGAGGGTCTAGGTGCCGGCCAATGTGGCACGTCGAATCTCTACACGGAACAGAAGATCGAGGATCAGACGGTCTCGTGGCTAAACGGCACGTATCGGACGGTGACCGAGTTCACACCGCAAGCGACCTGCGCCTCGATAGCAACCTATGAGGCTGAGATTGACCGCATCGTTGCCTACGTGGAGGCCAATGCGGCGGCCAATGCACCTGTGGACTGGGCAGGCGTGATGCTCGATGAGGAGCCGGGTTACGGTTACACCGCGAGCCAATACGAGTCGCTCAACAATCACTTGTATTCGACGATGAGTGGCACCGCCGGGATGTCGTGGTTCTTCCTCGAGGACCAGCCGAACGGATGGGCGCTGTCGACCTACAACGCCATCGTACTGGCTGGAGGTGGCTGGCCCGCTCCGCAGGTCTACTCCTCGTCGATGGCGTCGGCGGTGAACAACGAGTGCTCGACGTACTCCCAGTGCAGGAACCTCGTCACCGTCTGGAGTGGTGCGACGCCCTCGTGGAACGATCCCGAGTACACCTTGCCCCGGATCAACGGCCCAGCATGGAACACTACGTACAGCGGCTGGTTCCCAGGTCAGGGTTGGTGGAACGGCTATCGAAACCAGTAGAAGCTCGCTCCGGTCACTCGGAGACGACGGTGTCGACCTGGATCTTTGATGGACCTCCCGGGTCGTCACACCTCGGAAGCAGCGTTCCTGATAGCGGTACCACGACTGTCCCGGGTTGTCCTCCGAACATGACCGCCACGCGAATGCCTCCGGGTTCCGACAGGCACCAATTCGACCAATAGGCGATCAATACCGCGCTGGGTACGCCACTCGGCGGCAGGATGACAACTTGTCCCGCCGCGCCGACCGGCGGCTCGACGGTAAGGTTCAGGGGCTTTCCATCGGCTCGCAGGAGCTTGATCTCGGTAGGAAGTCCAGGCAAAGAGCATCGGTTGAGCCCGGCGTTTGTGAACTCGACTTGGATGTTCACGACACCGTTTTCGCCCTCCCGCCCAGCGCGGGCTTGAAGATTGGCAACTTTGCAAGGCGACAGCGGTGTCGGTGTCGGCGCTGCACGAGTGGGAGCTACGGTCGGGCTGGATGCGATCGCTTCTGCAGTCTGCGTGGCTGCGGCGGTCGTCGAAATCGATGGGCTTGGACTTGACCCGACGATGGTCGGTCCAAGGCCAAACCGAAAACCGAGGACCAAAACCGCTAGCGCCGCAACAGCGACGAAAGCGCCGTGCACGCGAGTGGGCCCTCGCAGGCCGCGCACCGACGCAAGTTCAGCGGCGCGCTTCGCGCTCTCCGCGATGAGCCGTTCACCATGTTTCTTTACCGCCTTCGCGGTCAGGCGCTCGAGATCGTCGGACGCACTCATCCAAGCACCTCTGGATGTGATCGGAGTCCGACAATCGCTCGCGAAACCAGGGTTCTGACTCCGGAAGGGGAGAGGCCGAGGACTTGCCCCATCTCCGAGTCCGGGAGGTCAAAGACGTATCGCAGGACGATCGCTTCAAACTGTCGGTGGGGAAGGACTGCCGCCAATCCCTCGAACCACATCCGTTCTTCGGAGCGCCGCATGTCCCCGTCATGTGGCTGAGACGCTCGGACGCGGCCGAGAAGGGAGTGCAGCAGTCGGCGGCGCCGTGATCGGTCGATCACAAGGCGGCGGGCAATGAGGAGGAGCCAGGGCAACGAGTCGCCGCGCGGTCGTTTTCCTGCGTGCCATGCACGCAGGGCCCGTTCAACGGTCTCAGCCATTACGTCCTCCGCGTCGGCGGGATCGCGCTCGAGGACGCGCACGTAGGCAAAGACACGCGGCCAGGCGGCCTCGAGAAGCTCCGCGAACTCCTCGTCCTGCGCACGGTCCGAGCGTCCGATCAAGGGAGCCTCAATGGCCGGTGGGCTCGTCACACTCGGAAGACGAGCGAGCAGCCGATTCTGCTTCAAACGGGCGGGACGCCTGGGCGGCCCTCGATTGTTCTCAGTTCGCGATGGCCAGCAATGTTGCCCACCACATCGGGTCCGGCGTGGATCGCCCGGCTTTGATCAGCGCAATAGCCGACAAACCCGTCGCCGCGGCCATCGCTCGCGGGGTCACCGACGGGCTACTGGGGATCCTGCCCTTTCAGGTGGGGGATTCCGGTAAACTCCACCCTCGCGTCCCTCGACGGGATGCGTGCAGCCACAGAACACGCACTACGGCCCTCCCACCCGGGGTAGGCTCCCGAGCACGGTTCACGTTCCCAGACACCAGCACGCCTTCTAAGCGGAAGGTCGCAGGTTCGAATCCTGCCGGGGACGCCACGGCATCGAGGGACGCGGGGCAGCCTGACGCATCGGGGAGGCGGCGCGATGGCGGACGAGGCGACGGGCAACGTGACGGCCAACGTCGAGCACGCGGCCGCGGATGGCGCGAGCGCGAACGCGCCCGAGAACGACCCGGAGCGAACCTGTCCCTGGTGCGGCGCCCACGCCGCCCCGGGCGCGACCACCTGTCCGGGCTGCGGCGCCGCGCTCGCGGCTCGCGACTCGCTCGGGGGTCTCGTGATCCCGGGCGTGACGAGCGTGGATCCGGCCCTCCAGGCCCTCGAGAACGAGCCGCTCCATCTCGTCCGGCCGAGCTCCGCGCAGGGCCTGGCCGGGGGCACGCTCGCCGCGGCGGCCCTGGGTGGGCCGGCAGGCCTGGCTGCGCTCGGCGGCCTCGCCGCGGTCGCGGCCGTCGAGTACGCGTCCTCGGGCTCGCCGTTCGGTGAGGCCGTGCCGCTCGATCAGCTCGGCGAGCCGAGCGAGGCGGCTCGCGAGATGGCTCGCCGCCTCGAGCAAACCGATGCGACGACGCCCTCGGGCGACGGGGAGGCGGGCGCCGAGATGCCCGCGAGCGAGTCAGCCGAAGCCCCCGCAATCGCACTCGACCCATGGCGCGACGTTCCGGACCGCCAGGTAGGGCATCTTCCCGATATCGAACGGTTCGGCGGTCCTCGCTAGGATCGCGCCGCCGGCGCCAGCGGTCCGGGTATACCCGCTCGCGCCTGAGGAGGGCACGCGGGTGATCCTGCGCATGATCTCGGGGAGATTGCGACCGGACGGCCTCGCGCGGCTGCATGACGCCAGTGAGCCGCTCGCGAGGCCGCGCCGGTACGAGGCGACCGCCGTCGGGGAGCCGACCCGCTCGATCCTCGCGGTCGACCCCGCCGGTCGCGATCTCCTCGCCGTCACCGTCTGGTCCGACGTGGCGGGCGCGCGGGATGCGCTCGACGCCGAGCTCGCGGGCCTGACCCGCGCGGCGGTCCCGCCCGAGATCGCCACGTTCGGCAACCCGACGCATTTCGACATCGAGTCGAGCTGGCTCGAGCGTGGGCCGGAGGATCCGGCCTACCTCCGGGTGGCGATCGGGCGGTTCACGAAGCCCGGGGCGCATTTCGAGATGGAGGAGCTGCTCCGCCAGCGGATGCCGCAGCTCGACGAGGACATGGTCGTCGCCTGCGTGGGGCGGCGAATGGTCGATCGCTCGGTCGACGTGCTGTTCCTCAGTGGCTGGCGGCGGCGACCCGTGGACCTGGAGCTCGGGGAGGCGATCTGGAGCGACATCTCGCTCCGCTACGACCAGTTCTCGGTTCGGGTCTACCTCGCGCCGCGTCTCGTGGCCGTTCAGGCGTAGAGTTCGGCCGATGGTTCGGCCGCTCGTCCCCGCGCTCCGATCGCTCGGGCTCATCGCCCTCGGGCTCGTCCTCGCCCACCAGGCGGTCTACCTGGCCCGCTACGGTTCGATCTACGGCGAGGCCCTCGTCCACTCGGGCCACGGTCAGGCCTGGTCGGACACGGTGACGACGGTGCTCGCCGGGGCCGCGATCCTCGCCGCCGTGGCGCTGTTCCGACTGTGGCGCCTCCGGGCGCTCGTCGTCGAGTCAAGCAACGCCGGGCGGGGACGGCCGGCCCGGGGCTTCGAGGGCCAGCGGCTGGCCCGAGCCTGGATTCGGATGCTCGCCGTGATCGGGCCGTCGGTTGCGATCGCTCTGACCCTCCAGGAGAACCTGGAGCACCTCGCCTCGGGCTACGGGCTGCCGGGACCCGCGATCCTCGCCTCGGCCGAGTACCCGATGGCCCTCCCGATCGTGGCCCTCGTCGCGGCGGTCGTGTCGTTCGTCGCGGCGCTGTTCGCCTGGACTCGCGAGGTCCTGGTTGCCCGGCTGCGGGCCTCGCGCGCTCGGCTCCACGCGCCTCGTCGCCTGCGGCCGGCCGTCGCGGCCACGACCCCTGCCATCCGAGGATCGCTCCTCGCTCGCCGCCTCGGCCGGCGCGCTCCGCCGATCGCGCTCCCGGCCTGAACCCGCGTCCCGGACCCGGGACGCCCGTCGAGCACGTCCACGTCCCCGACATCGTGGGGACGCCCAAGGGAGCTGTCGATGTCTCGTCCCGTACCCCGCCAGCGCTGGCTGGCCACCGCCCTCGCCGTCGGGGCCTCGTTCGCGCTCAGCCTCACGAGCACGGCTGAGGCCCATGTCCTCAAGACCTTCGGAACGTATAGCGTCGCGCTCGGGTGGAAGGTCGAGCCGACGTACGTCGGGGCGGCCAACGCCGTCCAGGTGATCGTGACCGACACCAGCCAGAAGGCCGTCACGGACATTCCCGATGGGAGCCTCACGGTCGTGGTGAGCGCGGCAGGCCAGACCAGCGCCGCGCTGCCCCTGAACAACGCGTTCGATGCGGACACGGGTCTCGGGATCCCGGGTGACTACGAGGCGTCGATCGTCCCGACCGTGCCCGGCGACTACACGTTCCACCTGACCGGCACGATCCACGGGACCTCCGTCGACGAGACCGCGACCGCCAGCGACTCGACCTTCGACCCCGTCGTCGACTCGAGCTCGGTCGACTTCCCGACCAAGCTCCCCTCGATCGCGGACATCGCGACCCGGATGGACCGGTTGGAGGCGCGTGCCTCGGCCGGTCCGGGACAGAGTGCCGGCACCGATGCGCTGACCGTCGCCCAGGCCGCCCAATCCGCCGCGACCGACGCGTCGAACGCGGCCGCGTCCGCCGCCTCGTCGGCGAGTGTCGCGCTCCAGGTGGGCATCCTGGTCGGCGCGGTCGGGATCGTGATCGGGGTGGTGGCCCTCGCGCTGGCGATTCGACGTCGGCCCGGCGCGGCGTAGGAGGCCTCGGTCACGACCGCTCGAATCCCGGTCATCGGCATGCGCCGGCTGCTCATCGCGATCGCCGTCGCGACGGTGGCGAGCGTCGGGCTCGCCTCGGCGGTGGCCGCGCATGCCCTGCCCCAGTCCTCGAGCCCGAACGCCGGCGCGAGCCTCGAGCAACCGCCGACGCAGGTCTCGATCGTGTTCGGCGAGCGGCCGGACGTGAAGCTGTCCTCGATCAACGTCGTCGACAGCTCGGGCGCATCGGTCACCTCCGGCCCGACGACCGCGGCGACGGCGAACGTCGACGAGCTGGTCGTGCCGCTCAAGGCCCTGCCCGCAGGGGTCTACACGGTCGCGTGGCGGACGGTCTCGGCGGTCGACGGGCACAGCGCCGCGGGATCGTTCGCGTTCGGCGTCGGCGGCGCAACGCCGCCGCCCACGACAGGCGGCGGTGGCGCGGCCACGACCGCCGGTCCCTCGGCCGTGGCCATCCTCGTCCGCTGGCTGCTCTATCTCGGCCTCATCGCGATGCTCGGCACGGTCGTCTTTGGCGTCGCGGTCGCCCCCTCGGGCCCGTTCGAGCCGCAGCGGCTCCTCGTCGTCGCCTGGCTCATCGCCGCCGCGGGAACGATCGGCGTCGTCGCCACGCTCCTGTCCGACGCGGGAGTCGACCCGGGCTCCGCCCTCTCGACCTCGTTCGGGCCAGGCATCCTCGAGCGCCTCGCGGCGCTCCTCGTGGCCGCGCTCGCCATCGTCGGCCTCCATGCCCGCCCGCGGCATCGCGCCGCCTTCCTCGTGATCGCCGGCCTGGCGGCGGCGGCGGGCATGCTCGCGGACGTCGGCTCCAGCCATGCCGCGGCCGGCAGCCTTCCGATCCTCGAGGTCGCGATCCAGTGGGTCCACGTGGCCGCCGTCGGTGCCTGGCTCGGCGGCCTCGGCGGCCTGCTCCTCGCGACGCGGCGACCTCCCGGGCCTGACACCGGCGCGATCGCGAAGCGCTTCTCGTACATCGGCACGATCGGGATCGCGACCGTTGCGGCGACCGGCCTGCTCCGGGCGATCTCGGAGGTCGGGTCCGTGGATGCCCTCGTGGGAACCGACTTCGGCCGCCTGGTCATCCTGAAGTCGGTGCTCTTCGGCGGCCTCGCGCTCCTGGGCGCCACCAACCACTTCCTCAACGTTCCCGCTGCCGGCCGGCGACTTCGAGGGCTGCGCCTCGCGGGCTCGGGCGAGGTCCTCATCGCCGCGACGGTGGTCCTCGTGACCGCCTCGCTCGTGAACCTGGCTCCGCCGGTCGAGGCCGGAGGCACGTCCCCCGGCCCAGGAGCGAGCCCCGCGGCGAGCCAGGGTCCGCTGGTCGTGACGGGCAGCGACTTCGGGACATCGGTCCGGCTCAGCCTGGCCATCGCCCCGGGCGTGGCGGGCTTCAACACCTTCTCGGCCACCGTCACCGACTTCGACACCGGCCGGCCGGTGCCCGCCACCGCGGTCAACCTCCGGTTCTCGCTGCCATCGCGACCCGACATCGGCGCCTCGACCCTCGACCTGCAGCCGACGTCCCCCGGGAACGGGGTCCTCACGGGGACGGGCGCAAACCTCTCGATCGCCGGGGCCTGGAACGTCACGGCCCTGGTCGTCAGCGGCACGGCCTCGGTCGAGGTCCCGCTCTCGATCACGACGCGCTGCCCGCCCACGCCGGGCCCGACCCCGAGCGTCACGGTGAACGCGGTTCCGGGCCTCCCGACGATCTATACGGCCGCCCTGAGCGCCGGCCGCTCCGTCCAGATCTACCTCGATCCGGGCACATCGGGCGCGAACGAGCTCCACGCCACGTTCTTCGACGCAAGCGGCAACGAGCTCCCCGTCCAGACCGCCACGATGTCGATCGGGCCGAGCACCTGTGCCCAGACCAGCCTCCAGCCGCGGCAGCTCGAGCCCGGCCATTTCGTCGCCGATACGACGCTCGCCGCCGGGACGTACATCGCGGCGGTCTCCGGCCCGAGCCCGAACGGCGACCAGCTCGCCGCCCAGGTCCAGGTCACGGTCGCGAGCGCGGTGTCCGGCAGCTCGCCAGGCCCGGGCGGATCCCTCGGCGCGTCATCGCCGAGCCCTTCCTAGCTCCTCCATTCCCATTCATGTCACGATCGAGGACCAGCCATGACGCCTAGACCATCCAAGCCGCTCACGGCCGCTGCGATCATCGCCGTCGCGGCGATCACCCTCGGCGCCTGCGGCGCAGCCGTCACGCCATCGCCCACGGGGCCGGCCGGACCGGGTGCCTCGCTCGGCAACCGCCCGTCGTCGCCGGCGATGGTCCAGATCACGCAGCCGACCTCGGGCGAGACCGTGACGGGCAGCAGCGTCCACGTCGTGCTGGCCCTGAGCGGCGCCACGATCACGACCCAGACCACGACG
>DASUHU010000368.1:0-12787 GCA_036273395.1 Candidatus Limnocylindrales bacterium | reverse complement strand
GACCCGCTCCTGTGGCGGCCCCGGGCAGCGCTCGCACAGCACGCCCCCGAGTGGCGGCATCCAGCGATAGGCCTCGTCGGCCTCGAGCAGGCGCCCGCACTCGACGCAGCGGTCCACCTCGGGTCGCACGCCGAGCTCGTCCGCGAGGCGCATCTCGAACCACCGGGCGACGCGGGTGGGGGCCATGCCCGCGTCCAGCAGCTCGTACGCCCGCTTGAGCATGAGGTAGACCGCCTCGCTCGCGTGCCGCTCCTCGAGCGTCCCGTTGGCCAGCTCCGCGAGGTACGACGCGGTCCCGAACGAGACGAGGTCGTCCCGCAGGCTGAGCCACGGGTGGATGACCTCGACCTGGGTCACGACGTCGAAGGTCCGGCCACGCGCAAGCGCGAGTCGCAGCTCCGCGAACGGCTCGAGGCTCCCGCCGATCCGGCTGGCCGGCCGGCGGATGCCCTTGGCGATGGCCTTGAGCTTGCCGCCGCCGGGCGTGATGAGCGTCAGGATCCGATCCGCCTCGGCGTAGTCGAACCGCGACAGGACGATCGCCTCGGTGGTGTAGCGACGCGGGACCGGCACCCCGCGACAGTACCATCTGGCCGCCTGGACATCGGGAGGATGGCTGATGGCTGACGCGAGCCTCGTCGATCGCCTCGATCGCAGCACGGTCGCTGTGTTCGAGGGCATGACGGAGCGCACGCCCGGCGGTCGAGTTGTCCGGCAGGACGGCCTCGTCCTGGTGGTCGGATCGGATCCCTCGCCGGTCATCGTGAACACGATCCTGACGGTGGCGGGAGACGTCGGCCTGCCAGCGCTCGAACGTGCCCTCGAGCTCTACCGTGAGGCCGGCCACCTGCCGAGCCTCATGACCCGCGATCATCGCGACGCTGCCCTGCACGAGGTCCTGCCCGCAGCCGGCTGGCAGCCGCTCCTGACGCTGCCGGGCATGATCCTCGAGGCTCGGCCACCCAGGGAGCCATCGCCGAGCGATGTCGAGGTGCACGCGGTGGAGCGCGATGCCGACCGCGAGCGCTGGATCGAGGGCAACCTCAACGGCTTCGCCGGGGACGACGGCGAGCGGGCCGCCCTGCGCTCCGCATTCCAGACCCTCGGCAGCCTCGCCGCCGAGCAGGTGGTGGCGTTCTGGGCCGAGGCCGACGGGCGCGGCGTCGGTTCCGCGATGGGCGAGCTTGATCCGGCGACCGGGTTCGGGGTCGTCGGCTGGGTGGGCACGGACCGCGCGTATCGGCGCCGGGGCATCGGCCGAGCCGTGACGCTCGCGACGATCGAGGCACTGTATCGGCTGGGTGCGACCGCGATCGCCTTGCAGGCATCGCCGATGGGCTTGCCGGTCTACGAGCGGCTCGGCTTCCGGACCATCTGCGGATATCGGCTTTGGTTGCCGCCGGAGGGCTGACCCGACCGCCTGGAACCCGCTACCTGCACCGCGCAGGTTTCCGTCGTCCTCGGATACACTGCCGGCGATGGCCCTCTCGACCGAGATCGACGTCGCGACACTGATCGCCGACACGGAAGCGGAGATCCTCCGGCTCGTCTCGTCGACAGACCCGGCGACGGCAGGCGTTTACGAGATGTGCCGCTATCACCTCGGGCTCGACGGCTCGGGCTCCAGCGGCAAGCGGATGCGGCCCGTGCTCGGGCTCCTGGCCTACGCCTCGATCGCGGGCGACCACCGCGCGGCGCTGCCCGGTGCCGCCGCGGTGGAGCTCGGCCACAACTTCAGCCTCGTCCACGACGACATCGAGGACCACGACGTCGAACGCCGCCATCGCCCGACCCTCTGGGCCGTCCACGGCGTGCCCCAGGCGATCAACACCGGCGACATGCTGTTCAGCCTGTCGCGGATCGCGCTCCATCGCCTGACCGATCTCGGCTTCCCGGATCGGAAGGTCCTCCGGCTCATGCGCCTGTACGACGAGACGTGCGTCGCCCTGTGCGAGGGCCAGTACATGGACATGCGGGCCGCGGAGGATGACGGCCCGATGTCCGTCGAGGCCTATTTCGACATGATCGGCCGGAAGACCGCGGCGCTCATTGCCGGCGCGATCGAGGCCGGCGCGCTCCTCGCGACGGACGACGACGAGGTGATCGCGCGCTATCGAGCCTTCGGCTGGGACCTCGGGATCGCCTTCCAGCTCAACGACGACCTGCTCGGGATCTGGGGCGAGGAGACGGCGACCGGCAAGGAGCCGACCGACATCGCCCGCCACAAGCAGACGCTACCCGTCCTGTACGCCTTCGAGCACGCGCGCCCCGAGGACCGGGAACGGCTGACCGCCCTGTGGTCCGCGGCCGAGCTTCGGCCCGGGGACGTCGCCGAGCTCCGCTCGATCCTCGATCGGGCTGGCGCTCGCGTCGAGACGCGCAGCCAGGCGCGGGCCCACCGAGATCGCGCCCTCGCCTCCCTCGACGCCGCCGGGATCGTCCGGCCCGAAGCCCGCGCCGCCATCCAAGACGTCATCTTTCGCGTGATCGCCGCCTAGCGGGAGCGAGCCCCTCGGAAGGCCGCGTCGAGCCCCTGGTGAGCGCCAGCGAAGCCGGGCCGGCCAGGATACCGGAATGCCGACCCGTGACCGTCCCGCCGATCGCGGCCGGCGGAGAGGTCGAGAGCTCTACCTCGGCGTCGCTCGGGAATTGCGTGCCGCACGCGTCGATCGAGGCCTGAGCCTATCGGCCATCGGCGCCGCGATTGGCCTCTCCGCCTCCGAGGTCAGCCGAATCGAGCGCGGCCTGCTCCCAGGCGTGTCGGTCGTTCGACTTGCCGAGCTCCAGGCCGTCGTTGGACTCGAGCTCGACGTCCGGGTCTATCCCGGCGGACAACCACTCCGAGACGCTTCGCAAGTTGAGCTCCTTGAGCGATTCCGGAGGCGCCTTCATCGATCGTGGCACTGGGCTACGGAGGTCCCACTGCCGATCGCGGGCGATCTTCGGGCCTGGGACGCCCTCGCCTGGTTGCCCGATGAGCGGTACGGGATCGAGGTCGAGACGCGCCCGTCCGACGCTCAGGGCCTGGTGCGGCGACTTCAGCTCAAGCGCAGGGACGGCGGCGTCGACGGCGTGCTGCTCGTGCTGCCCGATACGCGGACGGCTCGTGCGTTCGTCCGAGCGGCGGAGCCGACGCTGCGCGGGTTCTTCTCCATCCCGGGCTACCGCGCAATCGAACTCTTGCAGGCCGGAGCCGATCCGGGCGGCAATGCGATCGTCATCGTTCCGCGGTGATTCCCCCAAGTCTTCCCACGTTGCATCAGATGCCGGCTACGGCCGACAAGCGTGGCCGCGCGGACCTAAGTCGCTCATCTCTTGCAGCCATTGCAACGCTGGGCAGCGCTCCGTCGGTGGGACCGGTGATTTCGGGTCGACGTGGCCTCGTGACGACCTCTCAGGTCTGTTAGCGGCACCCGATGCAACGGGTCGCCGGCGGTTGTCGCTGCATACAACGTCCCGACACATGTTTCGCCATCCGCGAGGGATGAACGACGCGGGGCATTTCCCCACGGGCGCTCCCAGGAGCGACTGCGCTCCCCGGAGCGAGGCCCCGCCTCCTAGCGGTCGTCGTCGACCGGGGCAGGTTCGGGGAGCTGGCGGGTGACGAGGACCTTGCCGACTCGGCGGCCGTCGGTCGTCTCGACGGTGAGGGTCAGGCCGCTCGGGAGCTCGACCCGGTCTCCCGGCGAGGGCACGCCGCCGACCCGGTGGAACACGAGCCCGCCGATCGTGTCGTATTCCTCCTCGTCCTCGAGCTCGAGGTCGATGTCGAAGAGGTCGTTGAGGGCGTCGACGTCCGCTCTCCCGTCGACCCGCGCCTGCGTGTCGGACAGCTTCACCACGAGCGGCTCCTCGACGTCGTACTCATCCTGGATCTCGCCGACGATCTCCTCCAGCAGGTCCTCGATCGTCACGAGGCCGGCCGTCCCGCCGTATTCGTCGAGCACGACCGCGATGTGGACCTTGCGGCGCTGGAGCTCGTGGAGCAGGTCGTCGATCGTCATCGACTCGGGGACCAGGACCGGCGCGCGCAGGAGCTTTCGGAGCGTTGGCCGCTCGCCGGCGTCGGTCTTGAGATACGGCAGGAGGTCCTTCGCATAGAGGATCCCGACGATCTCGTCGATCGACTCCTCGTAGACCGGGATCCGGGAGTGGCCATCGGAGACCACGGCGTCGAGGGCCTCCTCGAACGACGCATCGACCGGCAGCCCGGCGATCGAGACGCGCGGGACCATGACCTCGTGGACCCGCCGGTCACCGAGCTCGATGACCGCGTTGATCATCTGCTCCTCCTCGGCCTCGAGGACGCCCTGCTCGCCGCCGCGCTCGACGATCAGGCGGAGCTCCTCGGCGGTGATCGAGGCCTCGGCGTTGGGCTGCACGCCGAGCAGGCCGGCGACCCAGCGCGTGAGGCCCGTCAGCACGGCCACGATCGGCGACAGGATCCGGGCGAGGAAGTCGATGGGCCGCGACAGCACGAGGGCCCAGCGTTCGGGCCGGGCCAGGGCGAGGGTCTTGGGCACGAGCTCGGCGAAGACGATCGTGAACAGCGCCAGGATCACGGTCACGACGAGGAGCGCGATGACCCCGGCAGCGTCGGATTCCATCCCGGTCGTGACGAGCAGGGTCTTGAGTCCGTCGCTGAGGCTCACCGCGGCGAAGGCCGAGGCGAAGAAGCCCGTGAACGTCAGCGCGAGCTGGACCACCGCGAGGAATCGGCCCGGGTCGTCGAGCAGGCGGCGAACCCGCCGGGCCGCGGCGTTGTCCTCCTCGACGAGCTGGTCGATCCGGCTCCGACGGACCGATACGAGCGCGATCTCGGCCGCGACGAAGAACCCTTCGAGCAGGGTCAGGACGACGAGGAAGACGAGCTGGCCGATCGGCAGGCTCATCCCGTGCGGGAGCCCTCGGTGGAGGCCTCGGTCGGATTCTCGGTCGCGCCCTCGGCCGGCTTCCGACGTGGCTCGCGCATCCGGGCCGGCACGCCGACCGCGAGCTTGCCCGGGGGCACGTCGCGAGTCACCACGGCCCCGGCGCCGGTCTTCGCGCCATCGCCGACCGAGACCGGTGCGACGAGCATCGTGTCGACGCCGAGGAACGCCCCCTTGCCGACAGTCGTGCGGTTCTTGCGGGTCCCGTCCCAGTTCGCCGTGATCGTCCCGGCGCCGACGTTCGTGCCGGCGCCCAGCTCCGCGTCGCCGAGGTACGACACGTGGTGGCTCTTGACGCCCTCGCCGACGTGGCTGTTCTTGAGCTCGGCGTAGTTGCCGATCTCGGCGCCGCGATCGACCTGACTGCCGGGCCGGAGATGGCTGAACGGCCCGATCCTCACCTCGTCGCCCACGACCGAGCGCTCGACGACCGAGGCCCAGACGAGCGCGTCGCGACCGATCGTCGAGTCGACGATGGTCGCCGAGGGCCCGATGACGCTCCCCTCGCCGACCGCGGTCGAGCCGCGGAGGATCACGCCCGGCTCGAGGACGACATCCGGCGCCAGCTCGACCGACCAATCGATGTAGGCGGTCGAGGGATCGCGCATCGTGACCCCGGCGCGCATGTGGCGCTCGTTGATCCGAACGCGGAGGGCCCACTCGGCCTGGGCCAGCTGGCCTCGGTCATTGATCCCGTCGAACGTCCCGTCGTCATCGAACCCGACGGCGCTCACGATCCGGCCGTCCTCGCGGGCCATCGCCACGAGGTCCGTGAGGTACAGCTCGCCATTGCTGGCCGACGGGCGCAGGTCGCCGATCCGTCGACGCAGCCAGTGAGCATCGAAGGCGTACAGGCCGGCGTTGACCTCGTTCGTCTCGAGGTCCTCGTCGGTCGCGTCGCGGGCCTCGACGATCCGCTCGACCGTCCCGAACTCCGACCGGACCACGCGACCGAGCTCGGCGGGATCCGCGGCGAACACCGAGGCGAGCGCGATCGCCGCGTCATCGAGGCGGCGCTGTTCGACCACGGCATCGAGCTGGGCCCCGAGGACGAGGGGGACGTCGCCGCTGAGGACCACGACCTCGTCGACGTCCTCGGGCACGTGGGCGAGGCCCGCGGCGACGGCATCACCCGTGCCGCGCGGCTCGGCCTGGAGGGCGGGCCTGGCGTGGCCGGCCACGAGCCGCGTCACGGCCTCGGTCGCGGGCGAGTAGACGACGATGATTCCGGATCCTGGCGTCGCAAGCGGGGAGGTCGCGGCCTCGGCCGAGCCCCAGGCGTCGAGGACGTACTCGAGCATCGGGCGGCCGCACAGCTCGTGGAGGACCTTGGGACGCCGCGAGCGCATGCGCGTGCCGAGTCCGGCGGCCAGGACGACCGCCACGGTCCGACGGCCGGCCGGACCGGAGCTCGATGAAGGTGTGGGCATCAGCGGCGTGGGCATTCTCCGGGTCGCCGCGCGCGAGTGTCAAACCGTTGCGCCTCCCGGAATCGGTGCGGCGTCGGTCGGCTCGTGAGTGGCGTCGCCGTCGGGTGTGGGGTCGCTCGGCCGTCGCGCAGGTCGGTCAGCGCGACGGGGCGACCGCGATCGCCTCGATCTCCACGAGCGCCCCACGCGGCAGGGCCGCCACGGCGAACGTCGATCGCGCCGGCGGCGGATCCGGCATGAACCGGCCGTAGACCGCGTTGACCACCTGGAAGTCCCCGATGTCCGAGAGGAAGACCGTCGTCTTGACGACGTCGTCCCACGCGCAGCCGGCCGCATCCAGCACGGCGGTGAGATTCCGGAGGACCCGCTCGGCCTGGCCCTCGACGCCACCTTCCACGAGCGCGCCGGTCGCCGGATCGAGGCCTACCTGGCCGGCGCAGAACACGAAGCCGCCCGCGACGATGGCCTGGCTGTACGGTCCCACCGCGCCCGGGGCATTGCCCGTCGAGACCGCGTGGCGTGTCATCCGTCCCTCCCTCCGCCGATCGTCGTGGCGATGATCTGCGCCGGACCGTCGCCCGGCGCCTCGAGCCGCCCCTCGGCCTGCGCGACCGCGAGCGCGCTCGCGGCAGCCTCGGCGTCCGTGGCCGAAGGATAGAGCGCCCAGAGTGTTGGGCCCGAGCCGGATTGCCCGACGGGCCGGCCGAGGAGCCGTGCGAGCCCTCGCCGGACGCGGCGGAGCTCGGGCACGAGCGTCGCCGTGGCGTTCACGAGATCGTTCGCGGTGGAGAGGACCCCGGCTCGCAGGACGAGGTCGTCCGCGCGGAGGCCGGCCCGGAGCTCGTCGGCCAGGTGGCTCGAGGACACCCGGCTCGAGGCGCGGTCCGCGGGCGCGGCGTCGGGATCCTCGTCTAGCCTCGCGAAGGCGGCCGCGGTCGAGACGTGCAGTCGAGGCGTCACGACGAGGATCCCGGCCGGCTCGCCGCGCAGCCCCCGGAGTGGCGTCACCTGCTCCCCGCGGCCCTCGACCAACGCCGGACCGTGCGCGAGGAAGAAGGGCACATCTGAGCCGACCGACGCGGCCGCGGCGATCCGATCGTGGCCGGCAAGCGTCACGCCCCAGGCCTCCAGCGCAGCTTCGAGCGCGGCCGCCGCGTCGCTGCTCCCGCCGGCGAGACCCGCCGCGATCGGGATCCGCTTCTCGAGTCGGGCGGCAAGCGGGCCGAGCTCGGCGCCCGGCCCCACGCTCCGGCGAGCGGCCGCTCGGGCCGCCGCGATCCCGCGCAGGACGAGGTCATCGGGCCGCGGCGGCCCGTCCTCGCCCGTGACATGCAGGCTGTCCTCGGCGCCGTGCCCGCGGGACACGCTGAGGCGGTCCGCCAGGCCGATCGGAACCATGACGGAGTGGAGCTCGTGATAGCCGTCCGGTCGCCGCGGACCGATCGCGAGCGTCAGGTTGACCTTGGCCGGCGCGATCCGGACGATCGGATGGAGGTCGGGTTCCGCGATCATTCGGCGGCCTCGCGCGGGCTCGCCTCGGGCCCCTGGGACACGGGCTGGTGCGCCCGGCCGCGCCGGTCCCGGCCGAGCGCCGGAAGCGCCTCGAGCAGCCCGAGCCACTCCTCGACCGAAAGGGTCTGCGGTCGGCGATCGCCGGCGATCCCGACCGCCGCCAGACCTCGATCGACCGTCGCCTGGTCGATCGGGAGCTGCCGGGCGAGCACGTTCCGGATCATCTTCCGCCGCTCCCGGAACCCGGCCTGGACGAGCCGCCACAGGGCGTCCTCCGCCTCGCCCCCGGGCCGTCCGAGGGGCACGCCGTCGCGTGGCCGGAGGACGATCACCGCGGAGTCCACCTTCGGGGCCGGCTCGAACGCCGAGGCGGCCACCCGCCGCGCGACCTCCACCTCGGCGTGGTACTGCACGAACGCGGAGAGGTAGCTCATCCGGCCCGGCGCGGCCGCGATCCGCTCGGCGACCTCGAGCTGGACCATCAGGACGAGCCGCTCGGGTCGGGGCGTGCCGCCGAGGAGTCGATGGAGGACGGGGCTGGTGATGTGATACGGCAGGTTCGCCACGACCCGGAACGGCGGTTCGCACAGGTCGAGCAGGTCCTGGTCGAGGGCATCGCCCTCGATGAGCCGCAGGCGGCCCGCCTCGATCGAGGACGCCTGCGCCTTCGCGAGAAACGTCGCGAGACCGGCGTCGAGCTCGATCGCGACGACCGAGGCTCCAGCTTCGAGCAAGCCACCCGTGAGGATGCCGAGGCCCGGACCGATCTCGAGCACGCGATCACCCGCCCCCACCTCGGCGAGATCGAGGATCGCCTGGAGCACCTCCGGATCGGCGAGGAAGTTCTGCGACCGGGCGTGGTTCGCCCGGAGGCCCTCGGCGCGGAGGATCCGGCGCACCTCGAGCGGATCGAGCCTGCCGGCGGGCACGGGCGGGATCGCGACCGGCGCGCTCAGCGCGCCGCGAGCGGGTACGACGGCCGGGCCTCGAGGTCCAGCCCGGAGCGCTGCCCGGCCTCGAACCGGCGCCAGCCCGCGGCCCCGATCATCGCGCCATTGTCCGTGCACAGCCCTGGCCGGGGCACGATCAGCGGCACACCGAGCGCCTCGGCTTCGCCCGCCATGCGGGCCCGCAGCGGACCGTTGGCCGCGACGCCGCCGCCGAGGACGATCGAGGCGGCGCCGGTTGCCCGGGCCGCGCGGATCGTCTTCGTCACGAGGACGTCGACAACCGAATCCTGGAAGCCCCACGCCAGCTCGGCGGTCCGCTCCGGGCCGAGCGCCGCCTCGGCATCGCCGTCGATGCCCTCGTCGGCCCGTGCCGCCGCGACGATCCGTCGAGCCGCGGTCTTCAGCCCCGAGAAGCTGAAGTCGTACGAATCTCCGAGCCACGCCCGCGGGAACACCGCGTCGTGGCGGCTCGCGGCCTCGGCCGCCTGCTGGATCGCCGGACCCCCCGGGTAGCCGAGGCCCAGCAGCCGACCGACCTTGTCGAAGGCCTCCCCGGCCGCGTCGTCGACCGTCTCGCCGAGCAGGCGATAGGTGAGGTGGTCCGTCATCTCGGCGAGGAAGGTGTGGCCGCCCGACACGACGAGCGCCACGAGCGGGAAGATCGGTTCCGCCGCCGCGTCGACGCCGGGGTCGAGGAGCCAGGCCGCGTAGACGTGGCCCTCGAGGTGGTTCACCCCGACGAGCGGCTTGTCGCGGACCCAGGCCAGCGTCTTGGCGACGTTGATCCCGACGAGGAGCGAGCCCGCGAGGCCCGGTCCCTCGGTGACGGTCACGGCTCGGATATCGTCCCATTCGACGCCTGCGGCGGCCCATGCCTCGTCGAGCACGGGCAGGATCCAGCGCAGATGGGCGCGGGCGGCAACCTCGGGCACGATCCCGCCGGTCACCGCGTGGAGCGCGACCTGGCTCGCGACGACGTTGGCATGGATCCGCCGGCCCCGATCGACGAGGGCGATCCCGGTCTCGTCGCAGGACGACTCGATCGCGAGGACGAGGCCATCGCCGGACGCGCTCATCCGGCCTCCGGGTCCCCATCAAGCGGGTCGGCCAGGTCGTCGGCCGCGGCGAGCGCCGCCCGCAGGGCCTCGACCCGGGCGCGCATCGCCGTCGAGCCCAGCGGATCGGTGGTCATGATCAGGGCATCCTCGCCATCGTCGCTGTAGTAGCGGGGCCGGATGCCGACCGGCCGGAAGCCGTACTTCTCGTACAGCCGCCGGGCGGCCACGTTCGACAGGCGGACCTCGAGCGTGGCCTCGCGGGCACCGCGCTCGACCGCCAGGTCGAGGGCCGCGAGCAGCAGCCGCTCCCCGATCCCCCGCCGGCGCCAGGCGGGATGGACCGCGAACGTCGTGATGTGGCCCTCGTCGACCATGAGCCACAGGCCCGCAAATCCCACGACCGTGTCGCCGCGGCGCGCGACCAGGTACGACGCGAGCCGGTTCGTGAGCAGCTCCGAGCGGTAGGCATCGTCGGGCCAGGGCGTCGTGAAGCTGGCCCGCTCGATCGCGTGGACCTCGGGCAGGTCCTCGAGGCGCATCGCGTCGATGCGGAGCCTCAGCGGGGGTCGCGCGACCACGCGACACCTCCCTCGCCGAGGTCCGTCGTGACGCCACGCGGAAGCGAGACGTACTCCGGGACCAGCCGTTCGACATCGTCCGAGCCAACAGCGCCCAGACGGGCCGCGCCGAGCCGCAGCAGCGCCGCGGGAAACCCGTGAAGGGCTCGACGTCCGCGAGCGAGGGCCGCCTCGGAGGCTCGCCCGTCGAGGTCGACGGCGACGGCTCCCGGCCGCTCGGGGACGATGGCCCCGGTCTCGAGCCGGGGTGTTCCGCCGGGGACGATTCGGACGCGATCATGCGGACCGGCCGGGAGCAGCAGCTCGCGCTCCGGCGCCGCCGCCACGTCGGACGCGTCGCCGGCGGCCTCCTCGGCCTCGGCGGCGAGGAGGACCTCCGCGGTCGAGACCCCGACGATCGGGATGCCCAGGGCGTGGGCCAGCGTCTTGGCGGTCGCGAGGCCAACCCGAAGTCCGGTGAACGCCCCGGGCCCCAGGCCGACGACGACGCCGCGCAATCCCGCGAGCGACAGGCCCTCGGTCTCGAGCAGCGCATCGATCGCCGGCAGGAGGTGACTGCCGTGGCGGTGCTCGGCCGCGAACGTTCGCGCCGCGCGGAGCGACCCGTCGGCATCCCCGGCCGCCACGTTGACGACGCTCGTCGCCGTGTCGATCGCGAGGAGCCAGCCGCCGGTCATGGCCTCGTCGCCCGGGCCGCGTCGAGATAGCGGCCCAGATCCCGACCCTGGGCGACGAGGCGGATCCTCCGGGGCTCCTCGGCCGCACCCTCGATCCGGACGTCGAGGCGATCCGCCGGCAGGGTCGCCCCGAGGCGCTCGGGCCACTCGATCAGCGTGACCCCGGCGGCCTGGCGATCGTCGAGGAGTCCGCCACCGACCGCGTCGGCGGCATCGGCGAGGCGGTAGAGATCGACGTGGAACAGCCGCAGGCGGGCCGGATATTCGGCCATGAGGATGAAGCTCGGCGAGGTGACGGTGCCCTCCACCCCGAGCCCACGGCCGAAGCCCTTCGCGAAGACGGTCTTGCCGGCACCGAGCTCGCCCCACAGGGCCACGACGTCGCCCGGCTGGGCGACGGCGGCGAGGCGCCTCCCGAGGGCGAACGTCGCCTCGGCGTCGTGGGTCGTGACCTCCTGGGTGCCGACGTCGTCCGTGCTCGCGCCTGGGGACCGCTGATCTGCCGTCACGCGAACCGTTCGAGGTCCCCGAGCGGCACGGCGACCGGGGGACGCTCACCGAAGCGGACGAGACCGGCTTCGAGGGTGACCCCGGCGCCGAACCGACGCGGGCCGGCGAGCCCTGCCCAGCGGCCCTCCGCGCCCACGAGGGGCCCCGACCGGACACGCACGAGGTCAGGTGGCGGGGCCGGGATGGCGACATCGGACTCGAGCGCGATGAGGGCCGGCGGGTCCGCGATCATCGCCACGGACCGGCCCTCGAGCGCGCGGAGCGCGGCCATCACCGGCGAGGCGATGGGCCGGCCGGCCGCGCCATCGAGGACGAGGATGCCGAACGGTGGCAGGCCGTGGATCGCGGCCCGGCCGCGGCGCTCCGAGGCAAGGAAGTCCCGCCGCTCCTTCACGCCGAGCGCCGCGACGATGACCCCGCGGACGCCCACCGCCCGAGCCCGCGTCAGCGCCTCCGCGTCGATCCGGGCCCCGGCGACCATGATCGTTCCGGCCGCGCTGACGTCGACGTGGGGCGCGCGCACCTCGCCATCCGGGCCCGTGGCGATCGCGAGACGGCCGGTCGCCGGGCCGGCAAGCGTCTCGTGGCCGGCGAGGCCCTGCGCGTCGGTCCGGACGCGCAGCCCGATTCCCGGCCGCACGTCGTGGACGGTGCCGGCGAACGGCGCGACGAGGGCCTCGCTCAGCTCTCCGGCCGCGATTCGCCAGCGGCCGCCGCTCCGGAAGAGGAGCTCGCCCTCGTCGTCGACATCGGACTCCTGGCCGCGTCGGCCAGGCGCCGCGGCCCAGCGAGCACCCGGCCGACCGGCATCGTCAGCCTCGGCGGGACCCGCCACGACCAGGGTCCGGCCGACGCGGATGCGCTCGGCGAGGGGCTCGTCCGCGGTCACGCGGTCACCCTCGACGACCAGCGTGCGGTCGCCGGGGTGGAGGTCGAATCGCGCGTCGACGCCGCCGAGCCGGAGGCACCGAACGGCGATCAGGGCGAGGCCCTCGGCGAGGCTGGGCTCGAGTCCGGGCTGCGTCAGCATCGGTCGTCCGAGGGCCAGACCTGCTCGCCCCACGTTGCGAGCGCGGCGCGGCGCCGGTCGCGCCGCTCGGGGAGCCGGAGGGGCACGTCCCGGAGGTCGACGAGCACCCCC
>DASUHU010000367.1:0-2082 GCA_036273395.1 Candidatus Limnocylindrales bacterium | reverse complement strand
GGGCGCAGGTGGCTCACGCGCGCACCGCGCTCACGCTGGTCGTGATCGGGCGGGCCTGGAGCAGGTACCACTCGCGGTTCGCCATCGCGGCCTCCACGTCGACCGGGGCGCCGAACCCGGCCTCGACCCGGAGGACCAGGTCGACCAGGGCCCGGAGCGACGCCGGATCGAGGGGCCGCTCGGCGTCGTCGCCGAGGGTGTGCTCCGCGACGGCCCCGGTGGCGCGATCCACGACGAACGTGTCCGGCGTGACGGTCCCCGAGACCATCGCCTCGCCGAGGCCGCGGATCGCGGTCAGGACGAGCTGGTCGTCGCGGCCGGTGACCGGGTGCCGGGTGAACGCCACGGCGGCCGCATCCGCGGGCACGAGCTCCTGGACGACGACGGCCATCGCGGCGCCGTCGAGCGGCAGCTGACGACGCGTTCGATACGCGAGCGCGGGAGCGCTCCAGAGCGAGGCCCAGCAGCGCCGGATCGCGGCCGGAATCTCGTCCACGGACCGATCGAGCTCGGTCTCGTGGAGGCCGGCATACGACGCGGCCGAGCTGTCCTCGCCGATTGCGGACGATCGGACCGCGAGGCGAGCGGCTCGTCCCGAGCGTGCCCGGGCGCCCTCGTCGAGCGTCGCGAGCGCGGACCGCAGCGGTTCGTCGATGTCGGTTGAGAGTGCCGCCTCGGTCAGGGTGGCGGCGAGCTCGGCCCCGAGCGATGGGTCGTTGGATGCCGCCAGGCGCGAGAGCAGCGCGGAAGCCTGGGGCATGGACCGGAGCTGGGTTCGAAAGGCCTCGGTCGTGAGGCAGAAGCCCGGAGGGATCCGGAAGCCGAGCCGCGCGAGCCGATCGAGCGATGCGCCCTTCCCGCCGAGCGCCTCGGGATCGGATGCACTGCCAAGCCACTCGACGAGCACGACGGCCGACTCCACGTGGCGATCGCCTCGGGATGGGCAGGTCCGCACCACCGGCGCGTGACGGAGGGCCCGAGGTTTCGCGGGAGTTTACCAACCGGAATCGCGCGCGACGACAGCCCGTTGACGAGGGCACTCGAGGGAGCGGAGCAGGCCCGGCGGACCGGGACGGTGCCGCCGGGCCGTGTTGAGCGTGCGAGGGTCGAGGCGTCGGCCCCGGCAGGAGGATGCCCCGCCCGGGGCCTCAGCCGCGGTTGGCCTGGCTCCCGGCGCCGACGTGTTCGCCGGATGACGGCTCCTGGTCCTCCTCGCCGGTGTCCTCCATGCCACCCGGGTTCGAGCCGCCCATGCTCGACGCGCCGCCGGTGCTGGTCGGGCCGCCCAGCCCGATGGAGGCGCCCTTCGCCGTCACGTCGCCGGTTCCGTAGCCGCCACTCGCGAGGTCGTCGCCGGTGTCGCCGCCCTGATCGTGGCTGCCGCTGTCGGTGCCGCGGCCCAGCGTCGAGCCGCCGCTCGGCTCGGTGTCGCCGTGCGAGGCCGCGCCGGCGTGCGTGGTGACGGCCATGCCGGCGTCTCCGACCCCAGGCTCGCCCGCCGGCATCCGGCCCTGGGCGTCCTTGTTCCGGGTCCACTCCGAGCTGTCGCGGCCCTGGCCCGCGGCCTCGCTCGTGTCCTCGTCGGGGCTGAGCTGGGTGTCCCGGGTCCGATCCTTTTCGGTCATCACGTGCCTCCTCGGGCTGTCGAGAGCGCAGGTGCGCTCGGGTCGGAGGCTCCGCCGCGGACCCTCGCAGTCAGGCGCGGCCTCGTCGGCGAGGCCTTGCGGAATCCCCGCAGCCATCCGATCGACCGTGACACGGGATGCCGGCGGGCGCCCGGAGGCGCTCGCGATGCGCCCGCGATGCCGCGGCGGGCGCGTGTGCGAGCCGCCGAAACCGGGCGGCCCCGAGCATCGGCCCACGGCGCCGCCGCACGGACCGGCGCCTGACCCACCGGGGAGGAGCTCCATGGACGCGATCAGCCTGCTCATCGACGACCACCGCGAGATCCAGGCGGTCCTCAAGCAGATCCGCGAGACGGACGAGCGCGAGACCCGCGAGCGCAGCGACCTGTTCGAGAAGGCGCGCCGGCTGCTGACCGTCCACGAGGTGATCGAGGAGGAGATCTTCTACCCGACCCTC
>DASUHU010000366.1:0-3017 GCA_036273395.1 Candidatus Limnocylindrales bacterium | reverse complement strand
GTGCCGTCCGGGGCGGTGTACTGCGAGACCGAGAAGACCTCGGCGTCGTGCGCCTCGGTGCAGGGGTGCTGCGTGACGGTGGAGACCGTGTCGCCGTTCGGGACGTCGAAGCATGTCCCGACCGCCAGGTCGTTCGCCTCGACGTTGTTCCGGGTGAAGTAGAGGACGGCCCCCAGGATCGCCACGAGCACGACGATGATCCCGATCACGAGCGCCGGACTGCGCTTCCTCGGCGCGGGCTGCGCGGCGGTCGGCTGACCGGGCCACGGACTCGATGGCGGCCCGCTCCAACCGCCATTCGCATCCGGAGCGGGTTCCGGGGCCGCCGGCGCCCCGAGCGGTCCCGCCTCGAGTGCTCCCGCCTCGGGCGCTCCGGCGTCGGGCACTCCGGCGTCGGGCGCGACGCCCTCGGGCGCGACGCCCTCTGGAGCCGCCGTCGGTGGGTCGCCGGCTCCCGTCGTCGGTGTCGTGTTCGGGTCAGTCATCCTCGCCTCCTCGGGCCGAAGGATACGTGACGAGGTTCGTCGCGAACGTCCGGTACCGTGGCCGCATGACCGACCACGACCGACCGACCACGACCGATGGGATCACCACCAGCCGCTTCCGCGCCACCGAGGGCGTCGGCGAGCACTGGCCCGTGATCGATGGCGCCACGACCTTCTTCGCGACCGATTCGTTCGCCACGTCCGCTCGTCTGATCGAGGGCATCGCGGGGATCGGTGGCATCGAGGACCACCGGCCCGACATCGACATCCGGCCCGACGGCGTGACGATCCGGCTCGTCACGCGGGCCGATGACTGGTGGGGCATGACCGAGCGGGACGTCCGGATCGCTTCGGGCATCCTGGCCGCGGCCGCGAGCCTCGATCTCCGCTCGGACCCATCGGTGGTCCAGGCGGTCGATCCCATCGTGATCGGGGCCGTGGACATCGACCGGATCCGGCCGTTCTGGGCGGCCCTGATGGGCTACATCGCGCGGCCCGACAGCCCGAAGGAGGACCTGGTCGATCCGCGGCGCCGAAACCCTGGCATCTGGTTCGAGACGATGGACGAGGTGCCGCTCGGCCGAAACCGAATGCACGTCGCCGTCTGGTTGCCTTACGAACAGGCCGAGTCGCGGGTCGCGGCCGCCGTCGCCGCCGGCGGCACGGTCATCTTCGACCGCGCTCCGGCCTGGTGGACGCTCGCCGATCCGGAGGGCAACGAGGCCGACATCGCGACGATCGTGAGCCGGGACTAAGCGGGGCGCGCCGCACGGGCCGGTTCGCTGTGACCAGGCGGCTCAGCCCCCGGACACGGCCGGGATGACGTGGACGACCGCGTCCGATGGGACGGGCGTCGCGAGCGAGGCCCGCACCCCGGCCACGAAGACGTTGATGTGGGGCCGGATCGACGGCCCCGCGTCCAGCAGCCGGTTTGCGATCCCGGGCACCTGGCGATCGAGGTCGGCGATCACCTCGGCCACCGTCGCGCCGCTGGCGTCGAGCCGCTTGGGCGCGCCGGGAAACAGCACGATCAGCGAGCTCGGCAGGTGGACGTCAGCCATCGGATCGCCTCGGGCGGAGCGGGCTCAGTCGAGGATCGCGGCCTCCACGGACCAGATCGCCGGCAGGTTGTCCGCGATCCGATCCCACGTCCGGCCCTCGTCCGAGCTGGCGTAGAGCTGGCCCGTCGAGGTCCCGAAGTAGATCCCGGCCGGATCGAGCGAGTCGGCGGCCATCGCCTCGCGGAGCACACCGACGTAGGCGTCCTCCTGGGGCAGCCCGTCGCCCAGCCTCGTCCAGCTCGAGCCGCCGTCGGAGGTCCGCCAGACCGCAGCGCTCCCGTCCGGCATGAAGCGGCCCTTGTCCGCGCCGTTGAGCGGGATGACCCAGAGGCTGTTCGGGTCCCGGGGATGGGCGACCATCGGGAAGCCGAACTCGGATGGGAGGCCCTCGGTGACCTCCTCCCACTGCTCGCCGCCGTCGCTCGATCGGTAGACCCCGCAGTGGTTCTGCTGGTAGAGGTGCTCGCCACCGTCGGCGGCCATGACGAGCTTGTGGACGCACTGTCCGAACTCCGGATACGGATCGGGCATGAAGCCCGCCCGGACGCCGCGGTTCCGCGTCTCCCAGCTCGAGCCCCCGTCGCGCGTCTCGAATGCGCCGACGGACGAGATCCCGACCCACATCCGATCCGGGTCGCTGGGGTGGGGGACGATCGAGTGGAGGATCAGGCCGCCGTTGCCGGGCTGCCACTGGGGCCGGGTCGGGTGGTTCGTGAGGCCCTCGACGTGCGACCACGTGGCGCCGCCGTCCGTGCTCCGGAAGAGGCCCGCCGGCTCGACGCCGGCGTAGAGCGCATCCCGGCCTCGGGTCACGTTCCAGATCGTCGCGACCTTCGGGCCCGCGTCGCCGTAGGTGAGGCCCTCGCTGGAGTGGCTCCACGTCGTCCCGAGGTCGCCGCTCCGCCAGATCGCGGGCCCGTACCAGTTGCTCCCGCCGGCGGCGAGAATCTCGCCCGAGTGCGAATCGATCGCCGTGTCGTGGATCGGCCAGCCCTCGCACAGCGGGCCGCGCAGCTCCCAGTGCCGCCGCTCCGTGTCGCCATCGAGCGCGAACAGCCCCTTGCGGGTCCCGACGAGCACCACCACTCGATCAGCCATCACGTCCTCCGCGTCTTTCAACCTCACCGTAACAGCCCGGCCGACGTTGCGGCTCGCCTGTGACCGCGATCCCGGATGCTGAATGCGACGCGCCCGAGGCGCGTCGAACTTCGGATTGGAGGCGTCCCATGGCCAACCTCACCGAGAAGAAGCGGGATTCGCTCAAGAGCTCGCAGTTCGGGCTCCCGGACGAGCGCAAGTACCCGATGCCGGACGAGTCGCACGCCCGCAACGCCAAGGCCCGTGCCGCGCAGCAGGAGAAGAAGGGCAACCTCTCGAAGGCCGACGAGCGGAAGATCGACCGGAAGGCCGACAAGATCCTGAAGGACTAGAAGCAGGCGCGAGGGCGCGGGCCGGCCCGCCCGCCCGCCCG
>DASUHU010000365.1:0-18649 GCA_036273395.1 Candidatus Limnocylindrales bacterium | reverse complement strand
TGGGAGCTCGAGAAGAAGTCGCCGGAGCCGACCACCGCGGCGGCCAGGAGGAACAGCGGGTAGTTGCGGGCCTGCGTGAAGACCACGTCGCCGGCCGCCAGGATCAGGAGTCCCACCACGACGATTCGCCGCCGGCCGATCCGATCACCGAGCCGCGCCCCCGGGGTCACGACGAGGATCGCGACGACGGACATGAGGGTGATCGCGCTGGCGATCTGGAGCGAGCCAAGCGACAGGACCGCGGCGGCGAACAGCGGCAGGACGGTGTTCCGGATCCCATGGCGCTGGATCATGTTCGCCACGACGCCGGCGTAGACGGCTCCAAGGGCCACCCCACGGCGGCGTGGCGCGAGGTCGAACTCGAGCGTGTCGACCTTGCCCTGGACGACCTCGCGCTTCCGGCCCGACTCGATCCGTCCGAGGAGCGGCAGGAGGATGACGCCGGAGATCACGGCGCCGATCGCGCAGACGACGAACGTCAGCCGCCAGTTGACCACGACGCCCATCGCTCCGCCGAGCAGCGGGTACACGGCGATCCCGGCATTGTTCGCGAGCTGGAAGAGGCTCATGACCGCGCCCCGATTCCGCGCGCCGGCCGTCCAGGACAGGCCCGTCAGGACGACGGCCGTGATCAGGCCACTCCCGAGGCCCGACGCGATCCTCGCCGCGATGAGCCACTCGACGTTCGGTGACACTGCCCCGATGACGGATCCGATCAGCAGCAGGGCGATGCCCCCGACCGCGACCCGCTGCTCACCGATCCGCTCGAGCGCCACACCCGATGGCAGGTCCGTCAGGAGGCGCGCAAGACCATAGGTCGATACGACGAGGCCGGCGGTCGCGATGCTGATCCCCAGGTCGTCCTTGATGTTCGGGAGGAGCGGCGTGAGGATGTTCGTCGCGACGATCGCGAAGAAGTGGGCGACGCCGAGGAGCTTCGCCTCGAGCGGGATCGCGAGCTCCGGGTCGCCATTCCCCGAGCGGCCCGGCAGGGGGAAGCGGCCGGCGGCCGCACGCAGGAGGCTCACCCCGGCTCGGGCCGCGAGGCGCCGTCCGACGCGAGCACGTCGATGAGGTCGCTCGCCACGAGCCGGCTCGGGTCGAGCGCGAGCTCACGGCGCGACGTCACGGCCCGCAGGACGAGCTTGCGGACCTGGCGCGCATCGAGCCGGTCACCGGCACACGCCGCGGCGATCGTCCGGATCTCCTCCGATCCGATCGCGCCCTCGCCTACCACCTCGCGCAGCGTGTCAGCCAGGATCGAGGCGATCACGTCGGCCGACGGATAGCCGATCTCCTCGATGATGTCGGCCCGCGACAGGAACGCCCCATCCACGCCGGCGCGGTGGTTCGTCGTGGCGACGAACGCCACGTTCGGGCACGTTCGGGCCACGTGATCGAGGCCCGCGAGGACCGCGTCGGTGGAGCGGTGGACGTCGACCGGGTTGGTCTCGAGCGATGCGCCGCTCCGGCTGACCGCCAGCGACTCGACCTCGTCGAGCAGGACGACCATCGGGCGGCCGCGCCGGGCCAGGTCCGGGAGCGTCCGCTCGAACAGGCGGGCCGTGCTCCGCTGGCTCTCACCCAGGAGCTGGCTCGGGAATGCATGCGGGTCGATGTCCACGAACAGCAGCGGCGGCCCGCCGATGATCCGGGCGACCTGGTCCGCGAGGCCGCCGGCGAGCGTCGTCTTGCCCGTTCCGGGTGGTCCGGCAAGGACGATCAGGCCGTGGAGCGGCAGGCCGATCGGGCTGAGGGTCGCGCGCCGCGTCAGGGTGAAGAGCAGGACGTTCAGGAGCCGATCCTTGACCCCCGGGGGGAGCACGATCCGGTCCCACCGCTCCTGGAACGCGGGGTCCGGGAGCTCGGTGAGACCGATCAGGCCCTCGGTGCCGGGGGGTACCTGGAGGGTTGGCACGTCAGCCTTCCGGGCGGCCTTCCAGATGGTCCGGCCAGACCACGGAGGTCAGGTCCGGCGCGTCGAGCTTCGGCAGCTCCTCCATGAGGTTCAGCGGGTCCAGCAGGATCCGGATCATGTCGTACAGGGCATCCATGTTGTGGACCCGGATGAGCCTGGCGGTCCGTTCGGTGTCGTCGTTGAAGTGCTGGTGCCAGGCCCAGTGGTCGACCACGATCAGGTCGCCCGCGGACCAGGGATACGCCACCCCGTCGATCTCGCTGTGACCGCGGCCCGAGACGACGTACAGCCAGGCCTCGCCGCCGTGCCGATGGCGGCTCTGGTACAGCCCCGGCGCCAGCTCGTGCATGACCGCGGACAACCCGGCGGTGTGATAGCCGATCGACTTGTCGACGAGGAACAGGCTCCGGGCGCCGCGCTTGGTCACGAGGCCGCGGACGTCCTCGAAGCGGGTGATCAGGCGGGAGCTATCCGAGCCCTCCCACTGGCGCGCGAGCCGCTGGGTCCGACGAGCGTACGGATCGTCCCCGGGCAGGGGCTCGACCTGCCTCGGGCGCGGGGGCAGGTCCGCGACCGGCGTGTCGCCGCCTTCCTCGAGGATCGCCACCCCGAACTGCTCGAGCATCGGCTCGACGCTCCACGTGTGGTACACGGCCGGGTGGTCCTCGTCGTTGCCATGGCGATGCCAGGCCCAGCTCGGAAGGTACACGGTGTCCCATGGCCGCCAATCGACCCGCTGGCCGTCGACCTCCGTCCAGCCTGTCCCGGACTCGATGAACATCACGGCGTCCCAGGAGTGGCGGTGGATCGTGGTCGTCGTCGCCGGTGCCAGCTCGTGGATCGTGGCGTCGAGGTTCTTCGTCGGGCGATCGCCGTCCCAGCCGGCATAGACGCCGCGCTTCGTTCGGCGCGATGGCACCTCGACCATCTCGACGTCCGCGCGGTGGATGACCGTCTTGTGGTACGCCCGCCACTCCTCGAGGAGCGACTCCCGGCGGTGCTTCTGGATCTCGTAGTGCGTGACCTGGGTCGAGGTCGTCGTCTTCAAGGCGGTCCTCCCGCGTCAGCTCAGCGCCATGACCGAGTCGCCCGGCCACCGTATCCAGTCATCGCGCATTGTATCCAAGCCACTCCGTCTTGGATGCACCCGACTGACCTTCGGGATCGTACCCTCACCCAGTCGTGGACAGCTGGTACGGCTCGGACCTCCTCGTCGAGCGTCTCGCGCGGCTGGGCGTGCAGTACCTCGCCCTCAACCCCGGGGCGTCGATCCGCGGGCTCCATGACTCCCTCGTGAATCCGCCTGGCCCGGCACCCGAGCTGATCCTCGCCCTCCACGAGGAGATCGCGGTGGCGATGGCCCACGGCTACGCCAAGGCCGGCGGCGGGACCATGGCGGTTGCGGTCCATGACACGGTCGGCCTCCTCCACGCGAGCATGGCCATCTTCAACGCCTGGGCCGATCGGGCGGGCCTGCTGGCATTCGTCGGCACGGGCCCGCTCGACGCGGCCCACCGGCGGCCCTGGATCGACTGGGTCCACACGACGACGGACCAGGGGGCACTCGTGCGCGACTTCTCGGTCTGGAACGACCAGCCGACCAGTCCCCAGGCGCTGCTCGAGAGTCTCGACCGGGCCTGGACGGCCGCGCATCGCGCGCCCACGGGGCCCGCGGTCATCAGTCTCGACGTCGAGCTCCAGGAAGCAGCCGTCGATCGGGCGGCGATCGCGATTGCCCTGACCGCGTCGCCGCGGGTCCCAAGCCGGCTCGGCCCGGATCCCGCGATCGTCGACGCCATCGCCGCCGGCCTCCGGTCCGCGCGAGTCCCGGTCTTCGTCACCGATCGACCCCTCACGGACGCGGCGTCGCGCTCGCTCGTCGAGCTGGCCGAGCGGGCCGGCGCGGGCCTCCACGAGCTGGGCGGCGGAATCTCCTTCCCCGTCGGGCATGCCCATGACGTGACCGAGGCGTCGGACGCCGCCATCGCCGCGGCAGATTTCCTGCTCCTCGTCGACGTCCGGGATCCGGGCTGGGCCCTCGGGACGGTGAGCCTCGAGTCCCGCCGGACGACGACGGGCTGGCGGAATGCCGCCGCGGCGAGCATCGGCCTCTCCGGGGCCCGCGACGCGGCCTGGATGGTCACCGAGTCGCCCGGCCCACCGCGCATCGACTTGACGGCCGATCCCGAGCTCGCGCTTGGCGCGCTCCTCGATGCCTGGGGCTCGGAGCGACGACCGCTTCCGGACGTCCTCGCCCGGGCGGCGTCGACGCCCGTGCCCCGCCCTCCTCGCGAGCCACGCGACCGCCGCGGGATCCACCGCGGCCACGTCGGGCTGGCCCTCGCGAGGGCACTCCGGGGGCGGGGGCGCGAGTGGACGGTCGCGAACGGAGTCCTCGGGGGCTGGGCCCGGCGGACGCTTCGATTCCAGCGTCCCGATCAGTTCCTCGGGCGGTCATTCGCGGGCGGCCTCGGGTATGGGCCGGGCGCGTCGCTCGGCGCGGCGCTCGCCCTCCGCGGGTCGGGCCGGATCGTGGTCGACCTACAGGGTGACGGGGACTTCCTCTATACGCCGCAGGCGCTGTGGACGGCGGCGCACCATGCCATCCCGCTCCTGATCCTGGTTGATGCCAACCGGGCGTATTTCCAGGACGAGCGCCACCAGCGGGCCATGGCGGCGAACCGCGGTCGCTCGGCTGATGGGGTCGGCCTCGGGATCGCCATCGACGACCCGGCCGTCGAGCACGCCCAGCTCGCGCGCTCGCTGGGCATCGCGTCCGAGGGTCCGATCGAGGACCTGGACCGGCTCGAAGTCGCGCTCGAGCGGGCGATCCAGCGGGTGGCCGCGGGAGAGCCCGCGCTGCTCGAGGTCCGAACGTCGCCGGCCGCCTGACAGCCGGCTCGTGCGCCGTCAGCGAAGGCGGGCGTTGACCGCCTTGACCCGGGTCATCGACAGGACCTCCTCGAGGCCGTGCTCCAGCCCGACCCCGGAATCGCCCCAGCCCCCGAAGGGCACCGACGGGAATCGCGTCTCGACGTCGTTGATCCAGACATAGCCCGTCTCGATCGCGTTGGCCACCCGGAAGGCCCGGTCGATGTCGCTCGTCCAGACCGCCGCGGTCAGGCCGTACGGGCCATCGTTCGCGAGCGCGACGGCCTCGTCCTCCGACTCGAACGACAGAGCCGCGAGCACCGGGCCGAAGACCTCGACGTCGGCGAGCTCGCTGCCGGGCCGGACGTCGCCCACGATGGTCGGCTCCACGAATGCGCCGCGACCCAGCTCGCCGGAGCGGATCGGATGACCGCCGGTGACGAGTCGGGCCCCATCGGCGGTGGCGCGTTCGACCATCGCCACCGAGCGGTCCCGCGCCGCGAGCGTGATCATCGCCCCCATCTCCGTCTCCGGGTCGCTGGGCAGACCGACTCGGATGGCTCGGGCCAGTGAGGCGGCCCGCTCGAGCACGTCGTCCGCGATCGAGCGGTGGATCACGAGGCGGCTCGTGGCGCCGCAGCTCTGGCCCTGGACGCGGGTGTAGTTCATGCCCCGGACGATCGCCGTGGCGACTTCGTCACGATCGACGTCGGGGAACACGACGATCGGGTTCTTGCCACCCAGCTCGAACGTGAAGGCCTTCATCCGGCCGCTCGCCGCGGCCGCGGCCTGGATCTTCAGCGCGGTCGCCGTGCTGCCGGTGAACGTGATCCGCGGGATCCCGGGATGGGCCGCGATCGCCGCGCCTGTGGCCGGTCCACCGACGACGACGTTGATCACCCCCTCGGGTGCGATTCCGGCGGTGAGCTCGGCGATCCGGAGCGAGCTGAGGGGCGCGAGCTCGGATGGCTTGATGAGCACGCAGTTCCCGGCCACGAGGCCCGTGGCGATCCGATTCGCCGTGAACATCGCGGGGTGGTTGAAGGTCACCATCCGGGCGACGACGCCCCACGGCTCGCGAATCGTGTAGTGGAGCCCGGGCAGCGGGAACGTCTCGCCCTTGATCTCGAGGGCCACACCCGCGGCCTCCCGCATCTGGCGGATGCCCTTCGCGACGTCGTTCCGCATCGCATTGAGCGGGTTGCCCGTGTCCAGGGCATCGAGGGCGGCGAGCTCCTCCACTGCCTCCGACAGCCGGGCCGCGAGCTGCTCGACGATGCCGGCCCGCTCGCGGGCCGGCGTTCGCCGCCATCCGGGAGCGGCGGCCGTGGCTGCCGCAACCGCCCGATCGACACCGGACTGGCCGGCGTCCGCGATTCGCCCGATGACCTGCCACGTCGCCGGGTCGCGGACCTCGATGAGGTCGCCCGTCGGGTCCTCGAAGCCTCCCCCGATGAAGGACGCCCGGTCGCGGGCCCCGGCCTCGGCCTCGGCTCGTCCGGGCGCTGTCACGGACATCGATCAGCGGTGGCCGCTCGTCGCGGTCGCCGGCTCGCCGACCCGCGGCAGGACCTCCCGGGCCAGAATCTCCATCTGGTCGAGCCAGTCCGGGAACCGCATCCGGAAGTCGAAGATCAGCAGGTCGCAGCCGATCTCCTGATACCGCCGGACACCGGCCACGATGTCGTCCGGCGTGCCCGCGAGGATCGACCCGTCCAGCTCCTCGATCTTCGTGAACTCGCCACCCTCTGGCTTGATCCAGAACTTCTGGGCGTTCGCGTTCTTGATCAGGCCCGGGACGTTGAGCCGGGCATGGGCGGCCGCGGTCGTGTCGTCGATGCTGGTCACCGGCACCGCGCCCATCATGATCATCGGCTTGCCCTGCTCGGCGCACATCTCGCGGATCTTGGCCGCGCGCGTCTCGTAGGTCGGAAAGGTGATCCGGCCGGGCAGCCAGCCGTCGCAGAAGTCGACCGCGAGCCTCGCGGACGCGGGGGTCGCGCCGCCCCACCAGACCGGCACCGGCTGGAGGGGCTGGGGCTTCAGGTCGACGTCGCCGAAGGAGTAGGTCGGGCTGTCCCATTCGACCGTCTCGCCGCTCCAGAGGCGGCGGGCGATGAGCGTCTGCTCCTTCATGAGCTCGGGCCGCTTGAGGTCGCCCTGGGCGATCACGTCGAACTCGTGCTGGAAGTTCCCGGCGCCGATGCCGAGATCGAACCGGCGGCGGGTCAGCCACGACAGCGAGGCGACCGAGTAGGCCATCAGGATGGGGTGGCGGAACGGGATGATCGTGGCCGCGCCCAGCCCGATGCGTTCCGTGGCGCCGGCCAGGAAGCTGAGCGTGATGAACGGCTCGATGAAGGTCCGGTCGGTGCCTTCCATGCCATGGGGATGGAAGACGAGGTGGTCGCGAACCCAGAGCGAGTCGAAGCCGAGTCGCTCGGCGCGCCGCGCGCCCTCGATCAGGAGGTCCTGATCGGCCTCTTCACCGAAGTGCGGAACCAGCAGACCAAACCGCGTCGCCATCCAACTCTCCTGTGTTCGCTCAGCTCATCAGCCGGCCGCGAGGGCATCCGCCTGCGGCGACTCCACCGCTCCGGGTCGGGCCTGGCGGCCCCAGCCCGGCTGCCCGACGACGCGGCCGTCCTCGTACACCACGCGCCCGCGGACGATCGTCCGATCGATCGCCCCGCGGAGGCTCCGGCCGGCATAGGGCGTCCAGTCGATCTTGCCGATGACGTCCTCGTCCCGGATCGTCCAGCTCCGGTCGAGGTCGACGATCGCGAGGTCCGCGTCGGCCCCCACCTCCAGTCGGCCCTTCGACCCGAGGCCGAAGACCCGGGCCGGCGCGGCCGATGTCAGCTCGACGACCCGCTCGAGGCTGATCAGCCCGGCGTTGACGGCATCGAGCAGGAGCGGGACGTAGAACTGCGCCGACGGCGTGCCGGTGTGGGCCTTCCAGCCGTCGGTCCAGCCCGGCTCCTTCTCCGCCCGGGTGTGCGGCGCATGGTCGGTCGAGACGAGGTCGATCGTGCCATCGCGGAGGGCCTGCCACAGCGGCTCGGTGTTCTTCTCGGGGACGTAGTAGCTCAGGGCGTACGAACCGAGGCGCTCGATGTTGGCCCAGTCGTTGCCCAGGAAGACCGCCCAGGGATTGAGCTCGGCGGTGACGGCCTGGTGGGCATCCTTGGCCCGGCGCAGCTGCTCGACGACGCCTTCGGTCTGGGTGTGGAGCAGGTGGAGGCGAGTCCCGGTCGCCTTCTGGATCCGGATCAGGACCGACGCGGCGACGTCCCAGATGATCCCGTCGTAGGCCGAGTAGGCCTTGGCGTAGGCCCGGAAATCGTGCTCACCGCGATCCCAGAACTGGTGCTCGATGTGGGTCATGAGGGCCTGGTCGTGGGGATGGACCATGAGCGGCAGACCCGTCGATTCCACGACCTCGAAGATGTTCATCAGCTCGCCGTGGTCGTGGACCCCGATCCCCGGCATGTGGGGATAGGACCGACCGGTGTCGACGACCATGAAGACCTTGAACGCGGCGATCCCGCGCGTCGCCATGGCCGGGATCTCGTCGGGGACCGTGCCGGCGGCGTTGACGTTCCAGTCGATGACGGCCTTGCGGCCGTACAGCTCGAGCATCGCGTCGAGCCGCTCGGCGGTGTTCGGCGGCGGATCGACGTTGGGCATCGCGAAGGAGGTCGTGACGCCGCCCGCCGCGGAGGCGCTCGTCGCCGTGACGATGTCCTCCTTGTGGGTGAACCCCGGCTCCCGGTGGTGGGAGTGGACGTCGATGACCCCCGGCAGGACGTGCCGTCCGGTCGCATCGACATCGAGGTCCGCCTCGAGCGCGGTTCCGGGTTCGACGATCGCCGCGATCCGGCCGTCGGCGACGGCCACGTCGGCCGCGAACCGGCCCGCCGGTGTCACGAGCTTCCCGCCCCGCACGATGAGGTCGTACCGGGTCATGAGGCCCTCGCGAGGTGGACGATCGATTCGCCGGTCGCGTCCGAGGCCTGCTCCCGAACGTGGACCTCGCCACCGACGAGGTACCGCGTGAACCATTCGACGATCAGCGGGTTCACCAGGTCGCGATATTGCTGGTAGGCGGCGTAGTGGGTCGTGCCGGTCTGAACGACCAGCCGCTTCGGCGCGCCGGCACGCTCGTAGAGCGACACGGCGTGATCCTCGGGGGTCGTCGCGTCGCGCTCGACACAGATGATCATCAGGGCCCGAGGCGCGATCCGATCCACCACGTCGATCGGGCGGTAGTCGAAGATCGCCTCGGCGCTGGCGAGCTCGACCTCGGCGGGAACCCGGTTGTCGACGTCGCTCTTGACCTGGGTCGTCTGGCGCTCGGGCGTCGGCACCATGATCCCGTCGCGCGGCGCGACCCGCTCGCCGACGCCATCGACGACCCGGCGCGTCGCATCGGCCTCGAGCCGGGCCAGCAGCTCGAGCCACTCGTGCTCGCGCCGCATCCGATGCAGCCAGTCGCGACCGTCGGCGATCGGCACCTGGCTGACGGTCGCCTTGATCCGGTCATCGAGCCCGGCGGCCATGACCGCGTTGCCACCGCCCGTACCGCCGGATCCGAAGGCGCCGATCCGAGAGGCGTCGATTTCGGGTCGGGTCGTGAGGTACGTCACGGCCGCTCGCCAGTCCTCGACCTGATCGGCCGGGTCGAGATAGGTCGCGTCGCCCTCCGAGTCGCCGAACCCCCGATAGTCGAAGACGAGCACGGCGATGCCGGCCTCGAGCAGGGCCTCGTGGTACGGCTGGTAGAGCTTCGCGTCGCGGAGGCCCAGCCAACCGGGTCCCTGGACGACACCGGCAACCCGTCCGCCCGCGGCGTCCGGAATCATGAGGGTCCCGGCCAGGGCCGACCCGTGGCTGTGGAACCGCACCTGCTCGGTCGTCATCTCACTCCGTCGAATCGGGTTTCGGGCTCGCCGGCCGGGATCCGTCCCGCGGTCGCGCGATGCCGTCAACGAGGCGCGGGAGGGCGACAAGGGCCCGGTAGAATGTAGCCAACCGGCATCGGATTGTCTACAAGATTGCCCGGAGGGACTACCGCGGATGAGCGCCCTCCTGCCGGGCTCCGACGCCGATCTCGTCGTGGTCGATCCCGCGGCCGAGGGCGAGATCCGCGAGGCAGACGTCCTGAGCAAGTGCGGCTGGACGGCCTGGAACGGGCGGCGCGTGGTCGGCCGCCCGGTGTTGACGATGGTCCGCGGGCGGATCGTCTACGAGCACGGTGTCGTCAACGGCACGCCCGGCTGGGGTCGCCTGGTGACGGCTGCGTCGACCGCGGTACCGTCAGCCTGACTGCCCGCCGTAGACCCATCGCGCCGGATCGGCCGCGTACTCCTGATACGAGCCGGGGACCGTGATCCCCGGGATCTCCGGGATCCAGTCGTCCCGCAGGAGCTCGTCGGGGTCGCCGAATGTCGCGGCGAGATCCCGGACCTCGCCATCGTCGTAGGCGCTGAGCCGGCCGGCCTCGATGACCGGGATCTCGCCCTCGGGCCCCTCGACGACGAGCGTCGGGGCCATGAGGTGGACGTGGAGGTGGCCATACAGGAGGTGCTGCTCGCCGGCCCAGACCTCCTCGGACGACCGCCACCTCGTGCCAATCCCGCAGTGGATGATCCCCGCGCGGCGCCGCTCCCACTCGAAGCCGCCCGAGGACAGGAACTCGATGTTCGACGGCCGGGCGATCTTGGGGTTCGTCCCGATCGCGATCTCCCACAGCCAGAACAGGCCCGGACCCGGGAAGCATGGATACTGCGTGTCCTTCGACTCCTCCTCGAGCTCTCGCCACGCGGCGCCGTACTCCCCGCCTCCCCGGATGTCGACCATCCGATCGTTGGCCACCTCGACCTCGATCCGCGGGAACGGACGGTTGAAGTGGCTGAGGGTCCCGGCGATGACGCCGGTCGTGTCGTCCTCCGGCTCGATCGGGGTCGGGGGGTGGGCCATGAGGTGACCCCACTTGGGGCTGAGCCCATAGTCGTGCCGACCGGTGTCGTGGAATGGCGCCTCGAGGATCGTGAGCGAGAGGTTCGTCCCTTCGGGATCGGTCAGCCGGAGTCGCGATCCGCCGTGCTGGGTGATTCGCGACCAGGTCTTCTCGTTGATGAGCCGGTGGAGCGGGCGCGGATAGAGATTGGCTGCCGCGGCGAAGTGGTCCTGGACCACCCACGGGAAGCCTTCGTAGCGGTGGCTGACCTTCGGGATCGCGCCGCCCTTGCCGTGGATGAGCAGGTCGTAGCCCCGGGTCCGGGCCAGCTCCTCCACCCAGGGCAGGCCCTCCCACCGCCGCGGGTCGTTCGTCCACGGCTCGCGCCGCAGGGAGACCCGGAGCTCGTCGAGGGCCTCGAACGGCCGGTCGGGCTCGACTTCAGCCACGACGAGGTCAACCGACGCGCCCATCTCGCGGAGCGCCGTGGCAATCGCGTCGGTGATCACCGGATCCGTCTGGCTGTCCACGCCGATCAGGACGCGATCGCCGGGCTTCGTGGCCCCGTAGCCGATGAAGCCCGCCGCGGTCCGTCGCACCTCGTCCTGCGTGACGATGCCCCTTGCCGTGGCCAGGATCTGGGCCAGGTCCACGACCTGCCTGACCCCCTGGGCCGGACCCTGCTCGATGACGATCGAACCGTGCTCTCGGAACATCGCGGACCTCTCGGGAAAACGGAAACGCCCCCGGGTGGAGGTCCCGGGGGCGTTTGGGTTGCGGTAGGACGGATTCCTACTTGAATGGCTGTTGGGGATCGTTGATCTGCTGGTAGTAGCCCATGTCCCAGAGCTGCTGCAGGAACGACTTGTCGTAGGCCTTCGTCACGTCGACGTCCTTGACGGCCGGGTTGACCGTCGCGAGGGTGTCGCGCGGGATCGTGAAGGCATCGTCCGTCCAGCCCATGGACTGGTCGCCGTACTGCAGGAACCCGGTGACCTGCGGCGTCGCGTCGGCGACGCTCTGCTGCGACCAGTCGGAGAACGGCTGGATCGCGTCCTGGTTGTTCGTGAACATGTAGTTCTGGGCCTTGAGCGCGGCCGCGACGACGTCGAGGACCGTGTTCGGGTTCTTCTGCGCGAAGTCGGCCGTCACCGCGAGGCCGCTGCGGCCCCACTGGATGTTCGAGTCGAGCTCACTGCTCAGGAGGTTGAACCCGAGGGTCGCCATCTGGTCCTTCTCGGAGATGTCGACCACCGAGCAGCCGACAGAGCCGGCCTTGAGGGCCGCAATCCGGGCCGCCTCGTTGCCGATCTGGGTGATGGTCACATCGCTGGGGCCAAGGCCGAGGGCCTTCAGCGACAGCAGGACGGAGCCGTTCGACGTGCCGCCGAAGGTGCTGATCGCGACCTTCTGACCCTTCACATCCGCGGCCGTCTTGATGTTGGCCGTGCAGAAGAAGCCATCCGTCAGCTTGACGCCGTTCATCGACACGACGGTCAATGGCGTGTCCGTGGGCACGGACGCGACGGCGGAGGAGACGCCGATGACGCCGAAGTCCAATGCGCCCGCGATGAGCGACTGGACGACCTTGCCGTCGCCCTCCAGGGACGTGATCTGGACGTTGGTGAATCCGTTGTCCTTGTAGTAGCCGAGGGTGTCCGCCAACTTCTCGGCGAACTGGACCGGCTCGGTGGCCGCGCTGATGCCGATCCGGATGGTCGTCTGCTCGGGCGCCGGCAGCGCCGCGGTCGTCGCGGCGGCAGAGCCACCGCCCGACGGCGCGTTCGAGGCGGCCGGCGGGGCCGACGTCGCTCCGGATCCGGAACAGGCCGCGAAGACGAGAACGGTGCTCGCGACGAATGACAGGACGCGTCCTCTTCCGCGAGGACTCGCGCTAGTCTCCATTCCTCCTCCTTGGAGCGTGGAGCGGTGGGCAGCACGGCCCGCCTGTACAGACGGCCGGAATGTACCCGAAGTCGTTGACATTGTCTACAATCTCCGACCAGACTCTATCCAAGGTTTCGCGCTCGCAACGCTCCCGACATTCGACCGGAGGAGCTCGTCCCGTGACCGCCGAGAAGCACCTCGCCCCCGCCCCCGAACAGCCGCTCAGCGGCACGGCCATCACCGAGATGACGCAGCGGGAGGCGTGGAACAAGAAGAACCCGCCGACCGAGGCGACGATCGTCAAGGACCTGAAGACGACGGAGCTGGTCGCGCGCGAGTACCGCGGCACGAAGGCCCGGTTCTACCGCCTCTCGGGGGCCATCCGGCTCCAGCCCCACCTGTCCGAGCTGCCCCCGAGCCATGCCTCGGTCAAGCACCGCCACACGACCGAGGCGATCCTCTACATCGTCAAGGGCAAGGGCCACACGGTCATGCACTACGACGGCGAACCGGAGGAGCGGGTGGACTGGGAGGAGGGCGACCTCATCGGGATCCCGCTCTGGGCCTGGCACCAACATTTCAACGACTCCGACTCCGACACCGCCCGGTACCTCGCGGTCCAGGACACGTTCACCGTGAAGCAGATGGGGCTCCACCAGATCGAGCGTCACCCCGACACGCCGGACGACGAGTGACGCCGGCCCCGACGGCAACCTGTCGGTTCGTCACGGAGGCACACTCGGCGAGATGACCGCTGCCACGGGGACGATGCGGCCCGTCCGGCACCCGAGCCTCCGCCGGAGGCGATCCCCGCTCGCCCGCTGGTACCGCCGCCACGAGCGAGCCGTCCTCGGGATCGTCGGCATCACCGCGTTCCTGCTGTTCTGGGAGCTCGGCAGCCGGGCCGGCGTCATCGATGCCTTCTTCTTCAGCCGCCCGACCGGCATCCTCGAGGCCGCCGTCGCCGAGGTCCAGCTGCCGAGGTTCTGGAACGACGTCCGCGTCAGCGCGTTCGAGTTCTTCGGCGGCTTCATCATCGCGGTCGGACTGGGCGTTCCCCTCGGATTGCTCCTGGGCTGGTACCGCCGTCTGTCGTACCTCGTGGATCCCTGGCTCAACCTGTTCAACTCGCTGCCGCGGCTCGCGCTGTTGCCGATCATCGTGCTGTGGCTCGGTCTGGGCACGGAGGCCAAGCTCGCCACCGTATTCCTCGGGGCGTTCTTCTCGATCGTCATCCCCACGGTCCAGGGAGTCAGGACCGTCGACCGCCGCCTGCTCGACGTCGCGACGAGCTTCGGCGCATCGCAGCGGCGGATCTTCACCTCGGTCGTGCTTCCCGCGACGGTGCCATTCATCGTCACGGGGATCCGGCTCGGGATCGGCCGGGCGCTCATCGGGGTGGTCCTGGCCGAGATCTACGCCCAGACCGAGGGGCTGGGCGTGATGATCGACCGGTCCGCGGACACCCTCCAGGCCGGCCGGATGTTCTTCGGGATCCTGATCTTCGTCGCCGCCGGAGTCATCAGCGTGCAGGGCCTCCGTCGGATCGAGGAATCGTTCCAGCGATGGCGCCCGGCGCAGGAGGAGAGCTGACGTGCACGGAACCGAGATCGCGCTCAGCGCGCGCGGCGTTCGCCTCGAGTACATGGATCGAGCCACGCGCGTGTCGATGCTGGCGATCGAGCGGATGGACCTCGACATCCACGAGGGGGAGTTCGTCGCGATCGTCGGCCCGAGCGGCTGCGGCAAGACGACCTTCCTCAAGATCGTCGACGGCCTCCTGCCGGTGACCGACGGGGAGATCGTCGTCGGCAGCGGCGGCCACGGCCGGGATCACGCCATGGTCTTCCAGGACTCCTCGCTCTTCCCGTGGTACAGCGTCCTGGACAACGTCGCGTACGGGCTTGTCTGCCAGGGCGTCGGCAAGCGTGAGGCCCAGGACCGCGCCCGCCCGTACATCGACATGGTCGGGTTGAGCGGGTTCCAGTCGAAGTTCCCCTATCAGCTCTCCGGCGGCATGCAGCAGCGAGCGAACCTGGCGCGGGCCCTCACCGTGGACCCCGAGCTGCTGCTGATGGACGAGCCGTTCGCGTCCCTGGATGCCCAGACCCGCGAGCTCATGCAGGCCGAGCTGCTGAGGATCTGCGCCGCGGCCGGCAAGACGGTCCTGTTCATCACCCACCAGATCGACGAAGCCATCTTCCTGGCGGATCGGGTCATCGTCATGAGCGCCCGCCCCGGCCGGATCCTCGCGGACATCGACATCGAGCTGTCCCGGCCCCGCGAGCTGAGCGTGAAGCGCACCGCGCCATTCACCGCCTACGAGGACCAGGTCTGGAAGCTCATCGCCTCCCAGCTTCCGGCCCTCGGCCCCCAGCGAGCCGCCGCCTGACGTGGCCGCCCAGTCCTCGCAGCTCTCACGCCGCAAGCACCCCGGGAACGCTCAGCCCCCGCGCATCGTTCTCCCGGAGCGGCTCGTCCTCGGGGTCATCGGCTTCGTCGCGGTCCTGATCGTCTGGGAGCTCGTCGTCGACCTGAAGCTGGAGAAAGCCTCGCTCCTGAGCTCGCCGACGCGGATCGTGACCGCTGCGATCCAAGACTTCGGGTCGGGTGCCATCTGGCCGCATATCGGCACGAGCTTCCTCGAGTGGGGCATCGGCTTTGCGCTCGCAATCGCGGTGGGCATCCCGTTCGGCCTCGCCGTCGGGATGTTCCGGCGGCTCGAATACCTCGTCGATCCGTTCCTCGCGGCCCTCTACGCGACACCGACCGTCGCCATCGCTCCGCTCGTCATCCTGGTCCTAGGGATCGAGCTGCCGGCAAAGGCCTTCCTCGTGTTCCTGTTCGGCGTGCTGCCGATGACGATCGCGACGATCAACGGGGTTCACTCGGCCGAACGCCGCTACCTCGACATCGCTCGCAGCTTCCGGGCCCCCGCCATGCTGCGCTTCCGGTCCGTCATCCTGCCGAGCAGCGTGCCGTACATCATCGCCGGGCTGCGGATCGCCGGCGGGCACGCCCTGGTTGGCGTGATCGTCGCGGAGTTCCTGGCCGCGAACGCCGGCCTCGGCTTCTACATCAGCTTCAACGGCACGACGCTGAACTCCGCCAGGGTCTTCCTCGGCATCCTCATCATCGGCGCCTTCGGCGTGTTCTACGGTGAGGTCATCCGGCGCATCGAGGCCAAGTTCGAGGTCTGGCGACCGGCCCTCCGCTGACGGGCGTATGCCGCCGGCGCGCGCGGTCTGTCGGGCCGCGGGTCTTCAGAGGGAGCTGAGCAGGACGCCGTAGCCCTCGATCGGCTCGCGGACGTGGGCCATGACCAGGGCGTGCCAGAGCGCGGCGAAGTTGTTCGCGATCACCGGCGCCCCGATGTCGCGCTCGAGGACCGCGATGACGTCATGGAGCGGAGCTCCCCCACCGACGAGGACCAGGCCCTCGGCGCCGCCGGTTTCGAGGAAGGCGCGCTTCGCCTTCCGGTACGTGTCCTGCGGTGACACGTCCTTGTGCCCCTCGAAGTCGACGCCCGAGCCATCGAGGACGGATGCGACGTCGATCCCGGCTCCATCGAGATGGGCCCGCATGAGATCGGCAATCTCGGCCGGGTAGTAGGGAGCGTGGACGGCCACCCGCCCGATCCCGAGGCGACGCAGCCCGGCCACGATCGCGGCGACGTTCGTGGTCGCCGGCAGGCCCGTCTCCTTCGTGATCGCGCCGATGATCCGGTCCGAGCCGTTGGCCAGGACGATCGGCGCTCCGGCGACCAGGATGACGTCGACGTCCGGCGTCGCGGCGATCACGTGCGCCGCGGGAGCGATCTGCGGGAGCATCGCCCTGAGATCGTCGAGCCCCAGCGACCGCGGGCCGTCGAGGAACCGGCTGATGAAGATGACGCCGTCGGGCGCCAGCATCTCCATCTCGAGTGCCGAGGTGTGGATGCCGCTCGTCCCGGGGCTGATCAACCCGATGCGGGCGCGCCACCCGAACGCGGGCATGGCTCCTTCGGGTCCTAGGGGTAGCGCCGCTCGGTCCGCTCCCGGGCCTCGGCCTCGCGAAGGTATCGGCGGATCAGCATCGCGACCCGGTGGTAGTGACCCGAGAGCTGGGCGACGGCGCGTTCGGCGTCGCCGGTCTTCACGGCGTCGAAGAACTGCTCGTGGATCTCGGGCGAGTGCTGGATCGTCGGCCACCGGAGCGCGCGCGCGACCTCTTGCCGGAGCCGCGCGATGAGGCCCACAAGCCGCGGCCGGCCCGTGACCGAGAACAGGCGAAGGTAGAAGGCCTCCCGCGCCGCCAGGCCGTCGTCCGGCTGCGTCGCGTTCTTGACCTGGTCGAAGAGCTGCTCGAGGTCGTCGAGGTCGTCGTCGGTGAGCAGCGGCAGCGCGAGGCGGACGGCGTGGCTCTCGAGCAGGATCCGGAGGTCGTAGACCTCCTCGACGTCGTCCGCGTCGAGGGACGTGACGGTGAAGCCCCGGTGGGGCTCGGACGCAACGAGGCCCTCATACTCGAGGGCCCGGAGCGCCTCCCGGACGGGGATCCGGCTCGTCTGGAACTGGTCGGCCAGCTCCTCCTGGCGCAAGCGGGCGCCCGGCTCCAGGACTCCGGCCAGGATCGCCTCGCGAACCGAGGCGAGGACGAGCTCCTGGGCGGTCACGTTCTCGGCTCGGGCCGCGTCGATGATCGCCCGAAGCTTGCCGTCGCCGTTGCGAGCCTCCCGGGCTCGATCAGCCGCCGTCTCGACCACGCTCGCTGCCCTCGTCTCTGACGCCCCCGGTCATCCCGAAAGTTGTGTGCAGGATACCCCCGAATGGGTACAATTCCTAGCCCGCGAACAGCCGAGGGATATCGTGGCACACGTTTCGATCGACGATGAGCTCTGCGTGGGCACCGCTGACTGCGCCCGGATCGCGCCCACCGCATTCGAGGTCGACGAGCTCCGAAACCTGTCGGTGCCGTTGCCACGCGCTGGCGAGACGGACGTCACCCTCCTGCTGAAGGCCGCGCGGAACTGCCCGACGCAGGCGATCCGGGTCGTCGACGACGACGGAACCGTCCTCCACGCCTCGGCCTAGGCAACGCCCCGATGAGCGCAACTCAGGCCGTGCCGCTGCTCGATCACCCGGTCGCGACGATCACCATCGACGGCTACGAGGCGATCCGGGAGGCCCTGTTCAACAAGGACCTGTCGCGGTCGTTCGACAAGCGCTCCTACGCCGATGGCAACGTCCGGGACGGCGTCGTGAGCATCGTCCACGGCGCCACCCATCGAGCTCGACGTCGAGTCGAGAACACCGAGTTCCGGGCGGACCGACTGCGGCTGTACGAACGGGACCTGTTCCCGCAGGCACTCGAGGCGATGCTCGACCGGCTGACCGCAGATCGAGCCGTCAACCTGTTCGAGCTCGGCGAGCTCCTGAGCGTCGTGCTCGCGGCCCGGCGAGCGGGGCTGGATCACGACCCCTCGCAGCTGGACCAGCTCCGCCGGCTCGTGCAGTTCGTCGACGCCTTCAGCCAGGCCAGCGCGATCCTTGACGCCCGCGACCCGGAGGCAGTCCGGGCCATGGCTCGCCAGGCCTGGTCCGACTTCGAGGTCGAGTTCGTCCGACCGTCCTGGGAGCGCCGACGCGAGCCCGTCGAGCGCTACCGCCGGGGCGAGATCGGCCCGGAGGAGCTGCCCCACGACATCCTGACCGCGCTGCTGGCCCACCGAGGCACGGAGGCCCAGCTCGATCTCGAGGACGACGGCCGAATCGTGCGGGAAGTGGGGACCTATCTCCAGGGCGGCACGCACACGAGCTCGCAGACCCTGATCAACGCCCTCGACCTGCTCTTCCCGGCATTCGAGCGCGATCCCGAGCTCCGGGGCCGGATCATCGCCGACCGCCTGCTCGCGCAGCGCGTGGTGCATGAGACCCTGCGGCTCCGCCCGACCACTCCGAAGATCAAGCGCCGGGCGGAGGCGGACACGACGGTCGCGGGCAGGCCGATCCCCAGGGACGCGCTCGTCGTCC